>WGSR01000063.1 GCA_014871545.1 Collinsella sp.
CCAGAAAACGCAAGCGCTCCAGGATTTCCTTGACGATGCGCCCGCCGATAAACTGTTGGCGCTCGGTGAGCTCCAGGCCCTCAAAAAACTCGAGCGACTCACGGCACGACAGGCAACAAACCTCGTAAATGGACTTGCCGCCCACGGTGACGGCGAGCATCTCAGGGCGCAAACGAGCGCCGTGGCAGCTCGAGCACGGTTCCTCGCGAATGTACTTCTCCAAGCGCGCCTTGGTGTTCTCGTTCGTCGTCTCGGTATAGCGTTCGTACAGGATGTTGCGAACGCCCGAAAACTTGGTATCCCACTGGCTGCGACGTCCGTCGAGCTTTTGGTAGTCGACCGAGATCTTCGTATCGCCCAGGCCATCCAAGAATGCACGACGCACGCGAGGGGGCAAGTCCTCCCACGGCGTATCGGTGCTCACCTTAAAGTGTTTGCAGACCGCAGCAAAAATCTGCGGATAGTAGTTCGAATTGCCAAACAGGCTACCAAAGACTCCGTCGGCAATGGACTTCGAGGGGTCCTCGATCAGCGCCTCGGCATCAACGGTTTTCTTAAAGCCCAGGCCGTCGCACTCAGGACATGCGCCATAGGGAGCGTTGAACGAAAAATCACGCGGCTGAAGATCGTCAATGGAGTGACCATGCTCCGGGCACGCCAAGGCCAACGAATACTCCAGCAGCTCGCCCTCGGTCCCCTCGGGAGCATCACGATTGGGCAGCATGTACACGTTTACATTGCCGTGAGCCAGCGCGGTCGCCTGCTCAACAGACTCGGCGATACGGCCCAGAGAGTTCTCACGGATCACGATGCGATCGACCAGGACCTCGATATCGTGCTTGAACTTCTTGTCCAGATCGATCGGATCGTCGAGCGAGCGCACTTCACCGTCGACACGCACGCGGCTAAAGCCCTCGGCACGAAGGTCCTCAAACAGTTTGGTGAACTCGCCTTTTCGCCCGCGCACCACCGGTGCCAGCACAAACGCGCGGCGGCCCTCCCCCGCCGCCAAGACCTTGTCGGCAACCTGGTCGGTCGTCTGGCGCTCAATGACGCGGCCGCATTCGGGACAGTGCGGGGTGCCCACACGGGCGAACAGCAGGCGCAGATAGTCATAAATCTCGGTTACGGTGCCAACCGTCGAGCGAGGGTTTTTAGACGTCGTCTTTTGGTCGATCGACACCGCCGGCGAAAGGCCGTCGATTGAATCCAAGTCGGGTTTGTCCATCTGGCCCAAGAACTGGCGCGCATAGCTCGAAAGGCTCTCGACGTATCGACGCTGGCCCTCGGCATAGATAGTGTCAAATGCCAGCGAGCTCTTGCCCGAGCCAGAAAGACCGGTAATGACCACGAGTTGGTCACGCGGAATGGAAACATCGATATCACGGAGGTTGTGCTCACGAGCGCCGCGAATAACGATAGAAGAATCAGACATGGAAGCTCCTTGCCTCCTATTGCATCGAATCATACTGCCGATGAGTTTAGCGCACTCGACGCGCACAGATGTTCGTAATACAAGATTCGCAGACCTTTAGCTTTGCGTATCGGGTGCTTCGTTTCTCGAAATGCCGTGGAAAGGTTACAGTAACCTAATACTGAACTTAATTTGCTGTAACAGAGGAACGTCCATGACCGAAGATATCCCCCTTGAAATCACTTCGAGCGACATGGCCAATCTGCCCATATTCATCGCCGTCCTTATCGTGGCCACCGTCGTCGTGCGCGTGTATTTTTCAATCAAACACAATGAAAAGCCGCCCATTGCCCGCGTCTTTTGGTGCGCGACGCTCCTCATCCCGCTCGGCGTGGTAGCTGCATGGATTACGAATCAATTGCTCGTAAATGAGGACAGTTCCCTATGGGTCCTTTCTTATTCGGCGCTCGGTGCTGCCGCCGTCATACTTCTTGTCGAACCCTTGGTTTCGGGACTTATCGACCAAACCGATCTTGCGACGGGAACGGTTGCCTGTATTTGCCGTGACATCCTTGTCATCGCCGCTGTTTCAGCGCTCTCGTTCGTTTCACTCGAAATTGCCTGTAACGAAACGTTCTATCGCATTCCCGCCAACTCATTCGGGTTTTCCGTCGGGCTGCTCGCGACGGTTCTGCTCTCCCTTTATTTGCTGGGACAGCGTCATGGAGGCGTCATGGCCCTCGTGCCCGTCGCCTGTTGCATCCTTGGCATTGCCGAGCACTTCGTCATAACGTTTAAAGGCGAGGCCATCCTGCCAAGCGATATCTTGGCCCTTGGCACCGCAATGGAGGTGAGCGAGGGATACGAGTTTACCTTTACCGCCGGAATCGTAACCTCTCTCGCCCTGCTGGAGATTTCCCTGGGGCTTCTTTCGCTTATCCGACCGAGAAAGCTCCGTACGCCCACCCATGTCTTCCCCGCAATCGCCGCCAACCTCTGCGCTTTTCTGCTAGTGACCGTTGTGGGGCTCTCGGGCTTTTCCAGCATCGACTTGGAGCAGGCGCTGAATTTTGGATTTGACCGTTGGCAGCCCATCACCACGTATGCGTCTCAGGGTTTTATCACTTCGTTCACCGAAATGGTCAACGAGTTGCCCATTGAGAAACCCGAAGACTATACGCCCGATGAGGCGCAGAGCATCGAGCAGGAGCTCGCCGCCACCTACGACAGCACGTATGGCTCGAGCGAGCAGCGCGCGGCGGCCGTTGCCCAGTTCAATGAAATCAAGCCGACGATTGTTGCCGTCATGAACGAGAGTTTTAGCGACCTTTCGTGCTTTGAGCAGCTCCAGGCGGCCGGGTACACCGGCCCCGCATTCTACAACTCGCTTCCCGACACACTTGTTCGCGGCACCATGCTCGCTTCGGTCGCCGGTGGCGGAACGGCGAACTCCGAATTCGAATTTTTAACCGGAGCGACAACGGCCTTTGTCGGATTGGGCAAAATCCCCTATCAGCTGTATCAGATGAATGGCGTCAACAGCCTGGCAAAGGACCTTAAAGAGCTTGGGTATACCGTTACGGCTATGCACCCGCAAAACCCCGTCAACTACCATCGAGATAAAATCTATCAGCAGCTGGGCTTTGGAGACTTTCTTTCAATCGGCAATTTCGAAGGTGCGCCCTGTTACCATGCCGGCGTATGCGACTACGCCACCTACGACAAGATACTCGACCTGCTTAGAACCGACGAAGCCCCACAGTTCATCTTTGACGTCACGATGCAAAATCACGGCGGCTACGACTATGGCACCGTTCCCGCCGAGGAGCTGACAAACTATTGGGTCGAGGGAGCCAGCGAGGGTGCCAATAGCGCGCTCAACACCTATCTTACCTGCATCAACGCATCCGACCGGGACCTCGAGTACTTTATCAACGAGCTCCGCAATATCGGCAGACCGGTTGTCCTTGTCTTTTTTGGCGACCATCAGCCGAGCGCCGCAACGACTCTCAACGACGAGCTGTACCCTCAGGAAGATACGGCAAGCCACGCTTTCCGTATCTATCAGTCGACATATTTCGTCTGGGCTAACTATGAAATCGCCGGCAATACCGAGCTCAACGTCTACGACACCGTCGGGGCAAACGAGATTGCAGCCATTACCCTTAATAAGATCGGCGCCCCGCTCACCGACTATCAAAAGGCTCTACTTGCAACAAGGTCAGATGTGCCCACCATCAATGTCGCCGGCTACCTTGGTGCCGACGGGCTGCGCTACGACTTGGAATCTGAAGACAGCCCATACGCCTCGACGATCGACAAGCTGCAGCGCATGCAATACCTCGAGTTCGCCAGCAAAGTTCAGTAAGCCCGCCCATTCGCTTGGACCCATCG
Source organism: Collinsella sp. (assembly GCA_014871545.1). Lineage (GTDB taxonomy): Bacteria > Actinomycetota > Coriobacteriia > Coriobacteriales > Coriobacteriaceae > Collinsella. Next base: position 3,809 of record WGSR01000063.1, read on the forward strand.
TATTGCAAGCACGCTCGGCCCAAATGCATCGCAAATGACTCCCGCTCGCAAACGAGGGTACAATGACGCTCGTGTCACACCACGGGGCCCCGGCCCCAACATATACAAAGGAGTCATACATGGGTTGCGAGCACGCACAGGCCGCCGGCGGACAAACGTCGCCGTCGCAATTTGAGGAGAACACGCTGTCCGAGGTCAAACGCGTCATCGCCGTGCTTTCCGGCAAGGGCGGTGTCGGCAAGTCGTTTGTCACCGGTGCCATCGCCACCGAGCTTGCCCGTCACGGCCACAAGGTCGGCGTCCTCGATGCCGACATTACCGGTCCCTCTATCCCCAAGATGTTCGGTATGAGTGGACGCCACGTCCATGCCCTTGGCAACCTTATGCTGCCCGAAATCTCCGAGCACGGCGTCAAGGTCATGAGCTCCAACCTGCTGCTCCAAAACGAGACCGACCCCGTCCTTTGGCGCGGTCCGGTCATCGCAGGCGCCATTAGGCAGTTCTGGAGCGAGACCTCGTGGGGCCCCATCGACTACCTGTTGGTCGACATGCCTCCGGGAACAGGCGACGTCGCTCTCACCGTCTTCCAGTCACTGCCCGTCGACGGCATCGTCATCGTCACGAGCCCGCAGGATCTGGTCTCGATGATCGTCGCCAAGGCGGTCAACATGGCCGAGAAGATGAACGTCCCCATTCTGGGCATTGTCGAGAACATGAGCTATATTGAGTGCCCCGACTGCGGCAAGAAGATTGAGGTCTTTGGCAAGAGCAAGCTCCCCGAGGTCGCAGATCGCTATAACCTTGACATCTTGGGCCAGCTTCCCATTAATCCGGCACTCGCCGAGGCCTGCGATAAGGGCGAGGTCGAGACCGCGCTGCCCGATGACATGTTGCCCAAGGCAGTCTCTGCCGTCGAGGCCATTACCCCGCACGAGACCGACGAGGCCTAAGTGAACGCGAGCGCCTTCTATGACGTCCTGGTAATCGGCGGCGGGGCTTCAGGCCTCGCCGCTGCCATTACGGCCGCACGCGCTGGCAAAAGCGTCTGCATCGTTGAGCGCGATGTCGCCTGTGGCCTTAAGCTCCTTGCGACCGGTAACGGCCGCTGCAACCTCTCCAACGAATCGATTGATCCTCAGCGGTATAACCACCCCGCATTCGTCGAATCCGTCATGGGCCCCCAACCCGAACAAGAGCTTATGGGTTTCTTCTCCTCGCTGGGCATCATGACAACCTCCGAGGAAGGCCGGCTGTACCCGCGCTCCCTTCGCGCAGAATCGGTGCGCGACGCGCTTCTCAACGTTTGCGACCGCCTAGGTATCACCTTAATCTGCGGAGCCAACGTTGCCTCGGCGCACAAAGTTTCCGAAGGCTGGGCACTCCAAATAGACCGTCCTGCGCGGGCGCTCAAGGCAAAAAAGCACGACGACCGAAAATCGGAGCTCCGCTCGCTTCGGAAGGCACTCGCCGATGTCCCTCGCAAGAACGAGGCCCTGCAGGCGCATGCCGTAATTATCGCCACGGGCGGCAACCCCACCGGTATCGCCGATACGTTTCGCCTCCCCCTCACTTCGCTGCGCCCCATCCTCTGCCCCGTATCGGCAACGGTCGTCGGCGATCGGGCAGCACTCAAGACGTTGGATGGTCTGCGCGTCCGCGCCCGCTTGACGCTCACCCGTAACCATAGTGAGCTCTGGCACGAAGACGGTGAAGTACTGTTTCGAACCTTCGGCATCTCGGGCGTCGCTGTCTTCAACCTCTCCCGTCGTATCCAGCGCGGCGATACGATCCTGCTCGACGTTTTCCCCGACCTCTCTAAAGACGAGTTGCTCGATATGCTCAACCGGCGCGTTAAGCTGCTCGGCGGCTTTTCGCCCCGCGATCCCCGTTGGCTCGACGGCATGCTCGCCCCGCAACTCTCCCGCGTCGTCTGTACGGCGTTCGAGCAGTGCCATCCAGGCTCCAACGATGTCATCCACCTGGTCTCGATTCTCAAGCACTTTAAGTTGCTCGTCGAGGGAACAGCCGAGGAGCGCTCGGCGCAAGTCACGCGTGGTGGCGTATCTGTCGAGAGCATCTCAACACCCAGTCTACGCGCGCGCTGCGTTGTCGACGCCCCGCTTTACGTCTGCGGCGAAGCACTCGACATCGACGCCGATTGCGGAGGCTTTAACCTTGCGTGGGCCTGGCTCTCGGGCATTCGCGCTGCAAGCAGCTTGTAGCCGCGCAGTCTATAATCAAAAACGCATTCGGGCCGTCTGGAATACCGGACGGCCTCTTTCTTGCCTCTAAGGAGACCTCGATGATCGAAATCACCCAAGTCAACGCGTCGCTCGATGAAGCCGGCGATGAAAATGCCTGCCTCATTGTTGGCAAGCGAGTCGCCAAGCGCATCCTACGTTGCAAGGACTCCGAGATCAAGTCCATCGAACTCCACCGCAAGTCAATCGACGCTCGCAAAAAACGAGACGTCCATTTTATCCTGAGCTTTCGTGTTGAGCTGACTAGTCCCCACCTCGAGCGAGAAGCGGTCGACAGCGTTGCCGAGCGTGACCGCTCGCGCGTACGCGCGATAGAAGACGATGAGCCTTCATTCCCCTCCCCCGTCTCCGACGCACCTCAAGAACGCCCTGTCGTTGTCGGCGCCGGATGCGCCGGCCTTTTCGCTGCGCTCACGCTCGCCAAAGCAGGTCTTAAGCCCTTGCTTATCGAGCGCGGCGACCCAGCATTTCGCCGCTCGCATGCGATCGATCTCTTTCTAAAGGAGCGCATTCTCGACCCCGAGAGCAATATCCAGTTTGGCCTAGGCGGCGCGGGGACCTTCTCGGACGGCAAGCTCAATACGGGAACCAAAAATCCCGCCCATCGCCTTATCCTCGAAACCTTCGTCGAGGCGGGCGCGCCCCGCGATATTCTGTGGGATGCCAAGCCGCACATTGGCTCCGACATCCTTCCCACGGTTGTCACCGCTATATCCCAGCGCATCGAGCAGCTCGGAGGTGTCGTCCGTTATCGAACAAAGCTCGTCGACATTCACATCGACGCGTCTGGCGCCATTACCGGTATTGATGTCCAATCGTCCCAAGACGCCGCTTGCGAGCCAATCGAGACAAAGCACCTCATCCTCGCCTGCGGGCATTCTGCTCGCGATATTTTTGAGCTCCTTAAGGACCACAACGTGGCCCTCGCACAAAAGACCTTTGCCATGGGCGTTCGCATCGAGCATCCGCAGCGCGACATCGACCGAGCCCAATATGGAGCCTTGGCGGGACATCCTGCCCTCGGAGCAGCCCCCTACAAGCTCGTCGCCCATCTTCCCAACGGCCGCAGCGTGTTCTCGTTTTGCATGTGCCCCGGCGGACAGGTTGTCGCCGCCTCTTCCGAGCAGGGCCACCTGTGCGTCAACGGCGCTAGCCTCAATGCCCGCGACGGACGCAACGCAAATGCCGCCTTGCTCGTTAACGTCACGCCTGAGGACCTTCCCAACGATGACCCGCTCGCCGGCATCGAGCTCCAGCGTGCCTGCGAGGCGGCCGCCTATCGCCTGGGCGGTTCCAACTGGAACGCACCGGCACAACTCGTCGGAGATTTCCTCGCAGGACGCGCCAGCAAGGCGCCCGGAAAGGTAAAGCCCACCTATCCGCTCGGTGTGACCTGGACGGCAATTGACGAAGCCCTGCCGCAGCATATCGTCGAGTCGCTCCGCCTGGGACTTCCCCTACTCGGAAAAAAGCTACGAGGCTACGACCGTCCCGATGCCGTTCTTACCGGCGTGGAGACTCGTTCGAGCTCACCTGTCACTGTCACCCGAGACCGAACGTGCCATGCCGTGTCGACCCCGGGCCTCTACCCTTGTGGTGAGGGAGCTGGATATGCTGGCGGCATCATGAGCGCGGCCACCGACGGCATCCGTTGTGCCGAAGCCCTGATCGCAGACCTCTAGCGCACGAATTCCAGCGCGCAAAAGACACAGGCCCCGAGCTCCACAGGGAACTCGGGGCCTGTTCGCTATTTCTTAAACCGTGCACCCTGGCGTTTTCTGCCCGATGCGAACGTGGAACCCTTGCGGGCCTGCGAACGTAAGCGCTCGATCGTCTCGTCCTCAGACGCGCCCTCGAGCATCGCCCGAATCTGAACGACGGCATCGCGCAGGCGCGCCGCCTCCTCAAAGTCCATGGCGGCAGAAGCGTTGCGCATATCCTCTTCCATGGTTTCGACGATCCGCACAAGCTCGTCATGCGGCAGTTCTTCCAACTGCTCCGCAAGTGTCTGCTCGGGTGCCACCGTTTCCGGCACGCCGCCCTCGCCCGACTCATCGGGCGTATAGAATGCGCCATGGCCAAGGGAGTCGCCCTTCGAGCGCCCCTTGGAACCCACGGTTTTTTCGGCCTCGGCAATAAAACTTGAGATGTCGTTGATGGCCTTGCGCACTGTCTTGGGCACAATGCCATGCTCTTCGTTATATGCCATCTGAATCTCGCGACGGC
>WGSR01000064.1 GCA_014871545.1 Collinsella sp.
CAACGGTCGGTACCTGATAAACTATTAGGTTGCGATAACTGGCGAAGCTATGCCTCGCCAATCCACCGAGCATTTCCGTGAAGGAGGAAAAACCTGGTGACCTACGCATACACTGCCACTGAGCGCAAGCGCGTCAGCTTCGGGAAAATCCCGGAGGCCATGGAGCTCCCCAACCTTATCTCTGTTCAAAGGGAATCCTTTGAGCGTTTTAAGGACGAGGGCCTTCGTGAGGCGTTCAAGGAATCCAGCCCCATCCAGAGCCAGAACCATGTTCTCGAGGTTACCTTCGGCGAGCATCAGTTCGGCGACCCCGCGCACACCGTCGAGGAGTGCCGCGAGAAGGATATGACCTATCAGGCTCCGCTTCTGACCGACGTCCGTCTCACCAACAAGGAGACCGGCGAGATTAAGGAGCAGCTCGTCTTCATGGGCGACTTCCCCATGATGACCGATCAGGGCACCTTTATCATCAACGGTACCGAGCGTATCGTCGTCTCGCAGCTCGTCCGCTCCCCGGGCGTGTACTACAGCTCCGAGATGGATTCGGGCAAGCAGATCTACAAGGCCCAGATCATCCCGTCTCGCGGTGCCTGGCTTGAGTTTGAGGTCGACAAGCGCGACCAGCTCATGGTCTCCATCGACCGTAAGCGCAAGCAGAGTGCCACGATGTTCCTGCGCGCCCTTGGCGTCGCCGTCACCAACGACGACATCATCGAGCTGCTCGGCAACTCCGATGTGATCAAGCGCACCCTGGAGCGCGATACCGCCCTTACCCGCGAGGATGCTCTTATCGAGATCTACCGTCGCCTGCGCCCGGGCGAGCCTCCCACCGTGGATGCTTCCCGCAGCCTGCTCGAGGGCCTGCTCTTCAACCCGCAGCGCTACGATCTGGCCCGCGTCGGTCGCTACAAGGTCAACAAGAAGCTCAACCTCACCACCGAGGAAGAGGTCACGGTGCTCACCGACGAGGATATCGTCGCTACGCTGCGCTACCTGCTGTCCCTCGCTGCTGGCGAGCAGGGCTTCAAGGTCGACGACATCGACCACTTTGGCAACCGCCGCATTCGCACCGTCGGCGAGCTCGTCGCCAACCAGTTCCGTATCGGCATGAGCCGTATGGAGCGCGTCGTCCGTGAGCGCATGAGCTCCCAGGACATCGACGAGATCACCCCGCAGTCGCTCATCAACATCCGCCCGATCGTGGCCTCCATCAAGGAGTTCTTCGGTTCCTCGCAGCTCTCGCAGTTCATGGACCAGGCGAACCCCCTGACCGGTCTGACCCACAAGCGCCGTCTGTCCGCACTCGGCCCTGGCGGTCTTGCCGGCCACAAGTCGGGCTCCAGCCGCCGCACCAACGTGCCGACGGCCGTCCGCGACGTTCACAACTCGCACTACAGCCGCATGTGCCCGATCGAGACCCCCGAAGGCCCCAACATCGGCCTGATCGGCTCGCTTGCCCTCTACGCCCGCGTCAACGAGTACGGCTTCATCGAGGCTCCGTTCCGTCGCGTCGAGAACGGCGTTGCCACCGACCAGATCGACTGGATGACCGCTGACGAGGAAGAGAAGCACGTCATCGCGCCGGCCAACACGCCGCTCGATCCCAAGACCAACGAGTTCATCACGACCGATGCCGAGGGCAAGATCGTTCGTCCGCATACCGTGATCGCCCGTACCCGCGACTTCGACGGCTCCTTCGGCGCTCCCGCCGACGTGCCTGTCGAGGACGTCGACTACATGGACGTCTCGCCGCGTCAGATGCTCTCCGTCGCAGCCACGCTGATTCCGTTCCTCGAGCACGACGACGCCAAGCGTACGCTCATGGGCGCCAACATGCAGCGTCAGGCCGTGCCGCTGGTTCACCCCGCCGCTCCCTATGTCGGTACCGGCATGGAGCGTCGCGCCGCCCTGGACTCTGGCGAGGTTACCCTGGCCAAGAACGCCGGCGAGGTCATCTATGCCGACGCCTCCAAGATTATCGTCAAGCATGCCGGCGGCATGGACGAGTATCACCTGGCCAAGTACCAGCGCTCCAACCAGTCCACCTGCATCAACCACCGTCCGCTCGTGCGCGTCGGTGACACCGTTGAGCAGGGCGAGCCTCTGGCCGACGGTCCTTCGACCGATCATGGCGAGCTCGCACTGGGCCAGAACCTCACCGTGGCATACATGCCGTGGGAAGGCTTCAACTACGAGGACGGTATCGTCGTGTCCGAGCGCCTGGTGGCCGAGGACCTGCTGACGACCATCAATATCACCCGTCACGAGATCGACGCCCGCGACACCAAGCTCGGTCCCGAGGAGATCACTCGCGAGATCCCGAACCTCTCCGAGGATATGCTTGCCAACCTCGACGAGGACGGCATCATCCGCATCGGCGCCGAGGTCGGCCCTGGCGACATCCTGGTCGGCAAGGTCACGCCTAAGGGCGAGAGCGCTCTGACTGCCGAGGAGCGCCTGCTGCGCGCCATCTTCGGTGCCAAGGCTCACGACGTTCGCGACACTTCCCTTAAGATGCCTCACGGCGCTTACGGCCGCGTCATTGACGTCGTCCGCTTTAGCCGCGAGAACGGCGACGACCTGGCCCCCGGCGTCAACGAGCAGGTGCGCGTCTACGTCGCCCAGCGTCGTAAGATCCAGCAGGGCGATAAGATCGCCGGCCGTCACGGCAACAAGGGTGTTATCTGTAACGTTCTGCCGGTCGAGGACATGCCCTACATGGCTGACGGTACCCCGATCGACGTTATCCTCAACCCGCTGGGCGTTCCTTCGCGTATGAACGTCGGCCAGCTGCTCGAGTGCCACCTTGGCTGGGCTGCTGCCTGCGGTTGGGATACCGAGAATGCCGACTCCGACAAGTATGTCCCCGGTCCGTTCTTCACCGCTACGCCCGTCTTTGACGGCGCGAAGGAGGACGAGATCGCCGAGGTTATCCGTCGCGCCAACAAGAACATGCTCAACAAGGCCACCGCTGCCTTTGGCGATCACATGCGCCCCGAGTTTGTCACCCAGCTTGACGAGCGCGGCAAGACCCGTCTGTTCGACGGCCGCACCGGCGAGGAGTTCCGCGAGCCCATTACCGTGGGTACGTCTTACATCCTCAAGCTCGGCCACATGGTCGACGACAAGATCCACGCCCGTTCGACCGGCCCTTACAGCCTGGTTACCCAGCAGCCTCTGGGCGGCAAGGCCCAGTTCGGCGGCCAGCGCTTCGGCGAGATGGAAGTTTGGGCACTGTACGCATACGGTGCTTCCAACGTCCTGCAGGAGATCCTGACCGTCAAGTCCGACGATACCGTGGGCCGCGTCAAGACCTACGAGTCCATCGTCAAGGGCGAGAACGTTCCTGTTCCGGGTATCCCCGAGTCCTTCAAGGTTCTCGTCAAGGAGATTCGCTCCCTCGCGCTGGACATCGAGCCCATGCACGATGCCGACGAGGACGCCTCCGCCCCTGTGACCGCCGAGGAGACCTCTGCTCTCGACGACCTGGCTGCGCTCGCCGGCGTTGACGCCGACGTCGAGGCCCAGGATGCCGAGACCGCCGAGGCACCCGAGGCTGTCGCCGCCACGACCACTGATAAGGAGTAGTTGACTGTGGCAGATTTCGAAGCTACTGATTTTGACTCGGTAAAGATCTCCCTTGCCTCCGCCGACCAGATCCGTTCCTGGTCGCACGGTGAGGTCAAGAAGCCGGAGACCATCAATTACCGTACCCTCAAGCCCGAGAAGGACGGCCTGTTCTGCGAGAAGATCTTCGGTCCCGCCAAGGACTGGGAGTGCTCCTGCGGCAAGTACAAGGGCATCCGCTTTAAGGGCATCGTCTGCGAGCGCTGCGGCGTCGAGGTCACCTCGGCCAAGGTGCGTCGCGACCGCATGGGTCACATCGAGCTCGCCGCTCCCGTGTCCCACATCTGGTACTTCAAGAGCCCCACGAGCTTCCCGATGAGCCGTATGCTCGACATCAAGTCCAAGGACCTCGAGAAGGTTCTGTACTTTGCCAGCTACATCATCACCGAGGTCGACTACGAGGCTCGCGAGGCCGACGCTGACGACCTGCGCGAGGAGCTCGCCGCCGATCTGGAAGAGATCGATGCCGAGTGCGCCCGCCAGATCGAGTCCCTCAAGGAGCAGGGCAACCCCGAGAACTTTGACGAGTTCTCCGACGAGGAGCCGCTGACCCCCGAGGAGATCGCCTCTGGCATCGTCGACATCGAGGAAGAGTGCAAGGACGAGAAGCAGCTCCGTACGGACGCCTTCAACGCCTTCATGAAGCTCACCGAGCGCGACCTCATCTCCGATGAGCCGCTGTTCCGCGAGATGACCCGTTACTACTCCATGTACTTCAAGGGTGGCATGGGTGCCGAGGCCGTCCGCGACCTGCTCGCTGCCATCGACCTCCCCTCCGAGGCCGAGAAGCTCAAGGCCATCATCGCCGACGAGGACTCCCAGAAGCAGAAGCGCGAGAAGGCCGTCAAGCGCCTCGAGGTCGTTGACGCCTTCCTGAAGGGCGGCAACAGCCCCGCGAACATGATCCTGGACGTCATCCCGGTCATTCCGCCCGATCTGCGCCCGATGGTCCAGCTCGACGGTGGCCGCTTCGCAGCGTCCGACCTCAACGACCTGTATCGTCGCGTGATCAACCGTAACAACCGACTCAAGCGCCTGCTCGACCTGGACGCCCCCGCGATCATCGTGAACAACGAGAAGCGCATGCTCCAGGAGTCCGTGGACGCCCTGTTCGACAACGGCCGTCGTGGTCGCCCGGTCTCTGGCCGTGGCGGTCGCCCGCTCAAGTCGCTCGCCGAGGCCCTCAAGGGCAAGCAGGGTCGTTTCCGTCAGAACCTGCTGGGCAAGCGTGTCGACTACTCCGGCCGTTCGGTCATCGTTACCGACCCCAAGCTGCTGCTGCACCAGTGCGGTCTGCCCAAGACCATGGCGCTGGAGCTCTTCAAGCCCTTCGTCATGAAGCGCCTGGTCGAGCTTGGCAAGGTCGAGAACATCAAGGGCGCCAAGCGCGCTATCGACCGCGGTGCCACCTTTGTGTGGGATATCCTCGAAGAGGTCATTGACGGCCGCGTCGTGCTGCTCAACCGTGCACCGACCCTGCACCGTCTGTCCATCCAGGCCTTTGAGCCGGTGCTGGTCGAGGGCAAGGCTATCCACCTGCATCCGCTGGTCTGCTCGCCCTTCAACGCCGACTTCGACGGCGACCAGATGTCTGTCCACGTGCCGCTGTCCAGCCAGGCTCAGGCCGAGGCCCGCGTGCTCATGCTCTCTGCGAACAACCTGCGCTCGCCGGCATCCGGCAAGCCGGTCAACATCCCCTCGCAGGACATGATCATCGGTGTGTACTATCTCACCCAGGTCCGCGACGGCCTGCCCGGCGAGAACCACGTGTTCGCCAGCTTCGACGACGCGCTGCACGCCTATGACTGCCGCTCCGAGGTCGACATGCAGGCCAAGATCCAGGTCCGCGTGTCCGCCGAGAACGCCAACGTCATCAACGAGGACGGCACCCGTATCTTCCGCGTCAAGAACGGCAAGAACGAGTTTGTCGACTACGACGTCACCGGCAACAAGACCGCGCGCTTTGAGACCTCTATCGGCCGCATCATCTTCAACCGCCAGTGCCTGCCCGAAGACTACGAGTTCATGAACTACAAGATGGTCAAGGGCGATGTGGCCAAGCTGGTTGCCGACTGCTGCGATCGTTACCCCGAGGCCAAGGTCGGCCCGATTCTCGACGCCATCAAGTACTCCGGCTTCCACTACGCTACCCGCGCCGGCCTCACCATCTCGGTGTGGGACGCTCTCATCCCTGCCGAGAAGCAGGAACTGCTCGATCGCGCCCAGGCCAACGTCGACCAGATCAACGAGTACTTCGAGGAGGGCTTCATCAACGAGACGGAGCGCCACATCGAAGTCGTTAACGAGTGGACCGCTTGTACCGACAAGGTCGCAGCGCTCATGCTCGACATGTTCGACGAGGAGAACCCGCTGTACATGATGGCCGACTCCGGCGCCCGTGGTTCTAAGACCCAGCTGCGTCAGCTCGGTGGCATGCGTGGCCTGATGGCAGACATGTCCGGCGAGACGATCGACCTTCCCATTAAGGCGAACTTCCGCGAGGGCCTGCTGCCGCTCGAGTACTTCATTTCGACCTACGGCGCCCGTAAGGGCCTGGTCGATACTGCATCCCACACCTCGGACTCTGGTTACCTGACCCGTCGTCTGGTCGACGTGGCCCAGGACGTCATCGTCCGCGAGGAGGACTGCGGTACGCACGAGGGCGTCACCTACAACCTCATCATCCCCGGCACCACCGACCTCAACACCGACCTCGTCGGCCGTTGCTTCATTGAGGACGTCGTGGCTCCCGATGGCACCGTGCTCTTTGAACAGGACGGCTACATCGAGAAGGTCGCCGACATCCAGAAGATGGTCGATGCGGGCCTCAAGAAGGTCAAGCTCCGCGCGCTGCTCACCTGCCGCTCCAAGTACGGCGTGTGCCAGAAGTGCTACGGCTGGGATCTTTCCACCCGTCGTCCGGTCGCCATCGGTACCGCGGTCGGCATTATTGCCGCCCAGTCCATCGGCGAGCCCGGTACGCAGCTTACGATGCGTACCATTCACTCCGGCGGCGTCGCTGGCGTCGACGATATTACGCAGGGCCTGCCTACGGTCAGCCGTATGTTCGATATCGTCGGCAACGTCAACGAGAAGATCCTGGGTCGCGAGGCCGAGCTGGCTCCGTACTCCGGTCACCTCTCGATTAAGCCCGAGAAGTCCGAGTACGTGCTGACGCTCACCGACTCCGAGGATCACACCCGTGTCCTCGACGAGCGTCGCGTCCCCGCTTCGGTGCGCTTTATGCCCGAGATCGAGGACGGCTGTGAGGTTCGCGCCGGCGACCAGATCACCAAGGGCTTCGTCAACTTCCGCAACCTGCGTAAGCTGACCGACATCGAGTCGACGATGCACACCTTCGTCGAGAGCGTTAAGGACGTCTACACCAGCCAGGGCGTCGACCTGAACGACAAGCACATCGAGGTGCTCGCACGTCAGATGCTGCGTCGCGTTCAGATCACCAACCCCGGCGACTCCAAGTACCTGCTTGGTCAGTACGTCGATCGCTACGAGTTCGCCGACGAGGTCGAGCGCGTTGCCCGTCTGGGCGGTCAGGCTCCTGTGGCCGAGCCCGTCATCCTGGGTACGCTCAAGGTCGCGTCCAACATCGACTCCTGGCTGTCGAGCGCTTCGTTCATCCGTACCGCTGGCGTCCTTACCGAGGCTGCCATTGAGGGCAAGGTCGATCACCTGCTCGACCTTAAGTCCAACGTCATCGTCGGTAAGAAGATCCCGGCTGGTACCGGCCTCAAGCCGTACGCCAACGCCAAGCTGACGTATCGCACGGCCGACGGCTATGTTGACATCGACGGTCCGGCTTCGCCCAACGCCAAGTCGCTGCCCGAGTGGGCTCCGGTTGAGCTCAAGGACCTGGACGAGCAGCTTCCGCAGCAGCTCGACTGGGCCGGCTACGACGAGTTCGGTGGTGCTGACGGTTCGTTCACCCGCAACGGCCATACCATCTCCGCCGAGAAGGCTCGCCTGTACCTGTTCGACGACCTGGGCGTGTCGCAGCGCTGGACCAACAAGTTCAGCGAGGTCGGCATCGAGACGGTCGGCGACCTGGTCGGCAAGTCCGAGGAGGATCTGCTGCGCATCGATGGTATCGGTGCCAAGGCGATCGAGGAGCTCCGTGACGGCCTGGAGGCCCACGACCTGCTCTACATCCTCGAGAACAACGACGACGTTGCCGACGAGGAAGACCTCTCGCAGCTGCTGCAGATGGTCTTTAGCCCCGACGGTCCGGACGACATCCTGCTGGGCACCTCCGCCACGCCGACGCATCACGCCGACGCCGACGAGGAGCTCCTGGGCGCCCCGATCGACGACAAGAAGGCTCCCGCCAACGGTGCCATCAACGAGGACATGGCTTCCCTCGACGAGCTACTCAACCAGCTCGTAGACACCGACGACGCCGAAGAGGCCAAGGACAACGACGAGGAATAATTTCCTAGTACGTTAACCGCCCTTCCAAAGACCCGCTTCCCAACAGGGGAGCGGGTCTTTTTTGGTGAGGAACGTTGCCCCGACGAGCACGTCGGATTCCCGGAACGGGCGGCCCGCTGTTAAAGTTTGTCGCGAGTTCCGCACGCAAAGGAAAGCACTTAATGTGCTTTCCGTCTT
>WGSR01000065.1 GCA_014871545.1 Collinsella sp.
GAGGACATCAAGATCAAGGTCGGCTCCGCCGTGCCGCTCAAGGACGAGCTCGATGTCGAGGTCAACGGCCGCGACGTGATCACCGGTCTGCCCAAGACCGTGCGCATCGAGAGCGAGGAGATTCGTCGCGCACTCAACAAGCCGCTTGACGAGATGGCCAAGGCCGTCAAGGACGCACTCGATGCCACGCCGCCCGATCTTGCCTCGGACCTTATGTACTATGGCATATTGCTGACCGGTGGCGGCGCGCTGCTGCGCGGTCTCGACGTGCGCCTGCGCGATGAGACCGGCGTTTCGGTCAACGTCAGCCCCACGGCGCTCGATAACGTCGTTAACGGCTGTGCCCGCGTGCTCGAGGCCAATGCGTTTGATGGCGGCTTCGTCCAGACCAATGCTTAATTTCCAAAAGGTGGATTCCATTTGGCACGATCTTCGGGTTTCTCCACAAATCTGAATACCAAGCGACAATCAACGGGTATGCGCCCGTTGATTGTTTTCAGCCTGATTTCGGTGTTGCTGCTCACGTTTTACATCCGCGAGGGCGAGGCAGGACCGATTCATGCCGTGCGTTCGGGCGTAACGACGATTACCTCGCCGGTGCGCTTTGTGGGTTCGGCTGTGGCGGCTCCCTTCAATGCGATCGGCAACGTGTTCTCTAACCTTACGGCGTCGCAGGACACGCTTGATGAGCTTAAGAAGCAAAACGAGGAACTGACCTCTAAGGTTGCTGAGCTCTCCGAGGCTCAAAAGACCGCTGAGCGTCTGGAGGGGCTGGTCGGCCTGCAGTCGACCTATAACCTCAAATCGACCGCAGCTCGTATTGTTGGTGCCTCGGGCGATGCCTGGACCTCGACCGTCACCATCGACAAGGGCTCTGCCGACGGCCTTACCATCAACATGCCTGTGACGAGTTCGGCCGGTGTTATCGGCCAGATCATCGAAGTCTCGGCCAAGACGTCCACCGTGCGCCTGATTGGCGACGAGAACTCGGGCGTGTCCGCTATGGTGCAGGACACGCGCGCCCAAGGCATGCTGCAGGGTCAGGCTGACGGCACGCTGCGTCTTGAGTACGTGAGCGTCGACTCCGATGTTAAGGTTGGCGACATCATCGTGACCTCTGGCATCGGTGGCGTGTTCCCCAAGGGCCTTCCGCTTGGCACCGTCTCGTCGGTTGAGAAATCGGCAAACGACGTGTACTACACCATTGTGGTGCGCGCTCAGACCACGGCCGAGAACAACGAGGAAGTGCTGGTCATCACCTCGCTGACCGACGAACAGTCGGCCTCGGATGAGGACGTGAGCACGGCCAACAGCACGCCGCAGGGAACGTCGCGCGATGCTGCGACCAAGACGAAGGACGAGAGCTCGGATGACAGTTCCGACACGTCCGAGACGACCGATTCTGGCTCGAGCGAATAGGGGGCATGTCCATGGATCTACACGAGCAGGGGATGAGCTCCCGCACGTTTGTAATCGCCGCCATCGTGTGTGTGCTGTTGCAGGCAGGCTTGGCACCGCAGATCTCCATTGCGGGAGGTCGCGTCAACTTCATGATTATCCTGGTGTGCCTAAGCGTGTTCTCGGGCGACCCGACCCGTGCCGTCGTGTGCGGTTTTTGCAGCGGCTTGTTTTATGACCTGTCCGCTGCCGTGCCGGTGGGCGTTATGTCGCTCCTGCTGACCGTGGGTTCTTTTGCCCTGGTGCACAGCGCCGTCGGTCAGACGGGCGGTACCCCGAGTGCGCGCGGCGTCACCGTGGGCGCCTTTGCGCTCGTCATTAATGTGATCTACAGCATCATCTTGCTGTTTATGGGTTTGGAGACGAGCTTTGTCGTGGCGATCTTCGGCCATGCGCTGCCGTCCTCGATCCTGACGGGTCTGGTTGCCATTCCGTTTTTGATGTCCGGCGTCGTGCCGCAGTCCGGCTATGGATTCTCCGCACGTGGCGGACGCCAGACGGGTATGCGCTTTAAGCCCAAGACCCGCAAGCTCAAATAGGGGAGGCCCGTAGATGTCTTCCCAGATGACGGTTATTATCGCCGGTATCGTGCTGGTTGTGGCCATCGTGGTCGCGCTGGTCATCATGCGTCGTGGCGATTCCCGTTTTACCTACGATACACAGCATGGAACGGCCCCGCGCGCCACCGAGGGCGAGGGCAATACCGCGGCGACCGCCTTTAAGGGCCGCTTTTCCATCCTCACCACGGGTGTGGGCGCGATGTTTGCGGCACTTGCCGTCAAGCTGTGGGGCATGCAGATGGTCTCGTCGGACTATTACGAGAAGCAGGCCAATAGTAATCAGACTCGCACCGTTACCACACCCGCTGTGCGCGGCCGCATCCTCGACCGCAATGGCGTGGCGCTTGTCCAGAACCGTCCCTCACTTGCTGTCGTGGCCTACCGCGACCTTGCCGAGGATGAGGTTCTGGTTCGCCATCTTGCCAACGTGCTTGGAATGCCTTATGTGGCGGTCCTTCGCAATATTCAGGACAATACAGAGGGCGCTCAGAGCCTGCATACCATCGCGACGGACGTCCGTCGCTCCACGGTTGCCTATATCAAGGAACACGCCGGCGAGTTCCCGGGCGTCAAGATTGCCGAGCGTACCGAACGCCAGTATCCATACGGCGAGACGGCATGCCATATCTTGGGCTATACCGGCACCATTACCTCCGAGCAGCTCGAGGCCCAGAATAAGAAAACCTCTGGCGATGATGATGCTTCTGCTGGCAAGATTACGTACCAGTCGGGCGATATCGTGGGCCAGGCGGGCGTTGAGAGCTACTACGAAAACCTGCTGCAGGGTATTCGTGGCGAGCAGACCGTCAAGGTCGATGCCTCGGGCAATGTGACCGGTCAGGCCGGCGCCGTGCCCGCGAAGGCCGGCTCCGACATTAAGCTCACGCTCGACCTTAAGATCCAACAGGCCTGTGAGACGGCACTGGCGAGCGCTATCGAGCTTGCCAAGACCACTGGCTACAGCAATGCCGGCAACGGCGCTGTGGTGTGTCTCGATCCCAACAATGGCGAGATCTTGGGCATGGCGAGCCAGCCCAAGTTCGATCCGTCCGTCTTTATCGGCGGCGTCTCAAATGACGTGTGGACCGAGCTCAATGATGACAAGGGCTCGCACCCGCTGCTCAACCGCGCCATTAGCGGACAGTACATGTCGGCCTCGACCATCAAGCCGCTCTCGGCGCTGGCCGGTCTTGAGTTTGGAACCTACACGTCGGGGCAGACGACCAACTGCACGGGTTATTGGACGGGTCTGGGCAAGTCGTGGGGCAAGTACTGCTGGCTGCATTCCGGCCACGGCACCATGACGCTGCAGTCGGGAATCGCCAACTCGTGCGACCCCGTCTTCTACGACATGGGCAAGGCGTTCTTTTATGACGAGCAACATCCCGAGGGTCTGCAGGAGGTCTTTCGTCGCTGGGGTCTAGGCAAGACCTGCGGTATCGATCTGCCGAGTGAGGGCGCGGGCCGTATTCCCGATGCCGAGTGGAAAGAGTCGTACTTCACCGACGCCTCTGCCGAGGACCGCAAGTGGAATGCCGGCGATATGACCAACATTGCCATCGGTCAGGGCGACATCCTGGTGACGCCCCTGCAGATGGCGTGCGCCTATATGGGTCTTGCCAACGGTGGCAAACAGTACGTGCCTCATGTGTTTTTGTCTGCCGTGTCGCGCGATGGCGACGGCGATGCCTATAAGTACAACGGCAAGGGCAAGAAGAAGCGTCTGGATGCCAAGATCAACAGCGATTCGGATTTGGCTCTAGTTCGCAACGGCATGCACGATGTGATTTACACGGCATCGACGTCCCTGGCGGCTCACTTTGGTACCCTGACGCCGCAGGTATACGGCAAGTCGGGCACGGGCGAGAAAAGCGGCGAGGACGAATATGCGTGGTTCTGCGCATATGCACCGGCCGATGATCCCAAGTATGTCATCGCTACTGTCCTGGAGCAGGGCGGCGGCGGCTCAGATACCGCGATGCATGTCGTGCGCGACGTGCTCGGCGTGATTTATGACGAGCCCGATACCTCTTCGGCCTCGGGCGATTCTTCGGTTCGATAGGAGGTTGCGATGGATTTTTCTCCGGCGGATCTGTTCCGTTCAACCAAGACCGGCTCTCGCAGCAGCCTGGACCGCGTCAACAAGCAACTTTCGGCCTCGCGCGGCACGTTTCGCCAAAAGGTGCATATCGGTGTGCTCGTGGCTACTGTGGCGCTCGTCGCCTACGGTGCCATCATTATCTGGTCGGCTTCGCAGTTTAAGGCCGATGCTTCGTTCTCGCGCCATTTGCTGGGAATTGGCATCGGAGCGGTGCTGGCGGTGTTGGTCTGGCGTACCGACCTGCGCGGTATTTCCAATTTCTCGACGGCGTTGCTCGTCATCGACCTGATCGTGATCTTCTCGCCCAAGATTCCGGGTCTGTCCTATACGGGCGGTCTGGGCATGACGGGCTGGATCAAGATTCCCGGTATCGGTTTGACGTTCCAGCCGGTTGAGCTTGCCAAGCTCATCACCATCTTCTTTATTGCTACGCTTGGCTCGCAGTATAACGGTCGCATCGATACCGTTCGCGACTACGTCAAGCTTTGCGGCATGCTGTCCATTCCGTTTTTGGCCGTCGTTGCCATGGGCGACCTGGGCTCGGGCCTGGTCGTGCTGGTTTCGGGCGCCATCGTCATTTGTATGAGCGGTGCACGTCGCGAATGGGTGCTGTCGACCCTGGCCCTGCTCGTGGGCCTGGTGGCCCTCGTCCTGGCGCTCGATTCGGTCTTTGATTCGTTGCTCGGCCACGATGTGCTCATCAAGCAATATCAGATGAACCGTCTGACGGTCTTTATCGACCCCGATAATGCCGATTCGGACGATGCCTACAACCTGCAGCAGTCGCTTATCGCCGTTGGCTCGGGCGGCTTCTTTGGTAAGGGTTTGGGCCATGCGACGCAGTCGGCCGGCGGCTTTCTGCCTGAGTTCCACACCGACTTCGTCTTCGCCTTCCTGTCCGAGACCTTTGGCTTTTGCGGTTCCTTTTTGCTCCTGTGCCTCTACGTGCTGCTGATCTTTTCGACGATTCGCGTCGCCTTTAAGTGTGAGTCGCTGTTTTTGCGTCTTTCGTGTGTGGGCATCGTTGGCATGTGGGCGTTCCAGACCTTCGAAAATATCGGCATGTGCATCGGCATGATGCCGATTACCGGTATTCCGCTGCCGTTTATTAGCTTCGGTTCGTCTTCGATGATGATTCAGCTGCTGACGGTGGGTATCGTACAATCCATATGGCGGCATCGTTCGGGCGCCGCGTAACCGCTGGAGGGGTTTGCTATGAAAATTCCCGTAGATAAGCTGACCCGCGCTTTTAAGATGGGCGCGTCCGTTAAGAAGGATTCCGATACGCCGGTGCGCGTCTCGGTCTATCTGGATTCGTCCGCCTCGCGTTTTCTGGCCGAGACGGTGCGTGATGCCTTTGTGCCGCAGACGACCTCGGGCATTGTGCGCGTCGAGCGTCTGGGGGAGGAGCGAATTGCTCCTAAGACCGATACCGATGTGGTGCTGGTGCTCTCGTGTGGTTCCGACCGCTTGGAGAGTGCCGTGCAGGAGCTCGTGATCGCCGGCGCGCCCGTGTGCGTGCTTGCCGAGTCTGCTGTGGAGGTGCCGTTTATCGAGGAGTCTACGCCCATGCTCGGCGTGGTAGCGGCAACCGATAAGACGTATCTGCTCGAGACGCTTGCGCGCTGGATTCTCGATCGTACCGACAAGGAAACGGCTTTTGCGGCGAACTTTGCCTTCATGCGTATCGCCGCGGCCAATCGCATCATCACCTCGTGCGCGCTCACCAATATGGCGACCGGTGCGCTGGTGTTTTTGCCGGGCGCCGATTATCCCGTTATGGCCTTGGCACAGGTGGGCATGCTCTTTGAGCTCGCTGCCGTCTTTGGACGCGGTATTAAGCCTGAGCGCGGCTACGAGGTCGCGGGCGTGCTTGCCGGTGGTCTTGTGATCCGCGCGGTCACCCGCGCACTCGTCAAGCAGACGCCGCATATTGGGTTTGCCGTCAAGGCGCTCACTGCTGCCGCGGGCACCTACGGCATGGGCCGTGCGCTTGTTTCGCTCTACGAGCGCGATGTCGACTACAGCCGTGCCAACGAGGTGGTCACTGCCACGTTCTCCCGCGTTCGCGATCTGGTGACCACGGTCGCGGGCGCTACCCGTCCTATGGCGTCCTATCAGGACGCATCAGATCTCGCTGCTTAGGGGTTTTCCGTTGCGCGTTGCATACCAAGATTGTTTTCATTTAATTGAGCCGTTGCTCGCCAAGGTCGAGAAGCCGAGTCGCTATATCGATCACGAGTGGGGTACGCTTTCCAAGGCCGATGCCGACTACCGTTGCTGCCTGATCTATCCGGATGTGTACGAGGTCGGTCTGCCCAACCAGGGTATCGCCATCCTCTACAACATCCTTAACCAGGCCGAGGGCATCTCCTGCGAGCGTGGCTATGTGCCGTGGCCCGATATGGGTGACGCCATGCGCGAGGCGGGCATTCCGCTGCTCTCGCTCGAGGGTGCAGCGCCGGTCGCTTCGTTTGATATCGTCGGTCTGCATGTGCCGCACGAGATGGCGGTGACGAACTTCCTCGAGGCACTCGACCTCGCTGGCATTCCACTGTTGGCGGCCGACCGAGGCGAAGACGACCCCATCATCATCGCCGGCGGCCCCTCGGTGTACAACCCCGAGCCGTACGCGGCCTTCTTCGATGCCATCCTCATCGGCGAGGGCGAGGAATCGCTGCTCGAGACCTGCCAGCTGCATCGCCGCCTGCGTGACGAAGGGGTCCCGCGCGCGCAGATTGTCGAGCAGCTTGCATCCATTGCCGGCAACTACGTGCCGTCGCTCTATGAGGTTCGTCACGACGAGCCCTGCTCGCCGCATGGCTACACCGTGCCGCGTGAGGGCAAGGATGCGCCGACCGTGGTCTACAAGCGCGTCGTCGAGGATTTCGGCGCCACGAATCCGCTGTCGCAGTCGTGCGTGCCTTATGCGCAGCTGGTTCACGACCGCCTGTCTATCGAGATCCTGCGCGGCTGCGCCCGCGGCTGTCGTTTTTGCCAGGCTGGCATGACGTATCGCCCGGTGCGCGAGCGCTCGGCCGACCAGATCGTCTCGTCGGTGATTCAGGGTCTGGAAAAGACCGGCTATGACGAGGTGTCGCTGACCTCGCTCTCCACGACCGACCACTCCTGCATTCGCGACGTGCTCGGCAGGCTCAACCGTCGCCTGGAGGATACGGGTATTCGCGTGTCTATTCCGTCGCAGCGCCTGGATTCGTTTGGCGTGGATATGGCCGAGTCGGTCGCCGGCGAAAAGAAGGGCGGCCTGACGTTCGCGCCCGAGGCCGGCAGCCAGCGCATGCGCGACATTATCAACAAGAACGTGACCGAGGAGGATTTGGATCGCGCGGCCAAGGCAGCCTTCGAGGCCGGCTGGAACCGCATGAAGCTCTACTTCATGATGGGCCTTCCCGGCGAGCGCGACGAGGACATCGTGGCCATCGCCAATCTGGCCGATCACGTGCTGGAGCTCGGTCGTTCCGTGGTGCCCAAGGCTCGTCGCGGCTCGATCTCGGTGTCGATCTCGGTTTCGGTCTTTATCCCCAAGGCTGCCACGCCGTTCCAGTGGTGCCCGCAGCTCGACTACGACGACGTCAAGCGTCGCCAGAAGCTGCTCATCACGAGCGTTCGCAACCGTGCCGTCCGCGTTCATTACCACGATGCCGAGACCTCGCTCATCGAGGCTGCGCTGTCCCGCGCCGGTCGTGACATGACGCCCGTCATCATCGACGCTTGGCGCTCGGGCTCTCGCTTTGACGCCTGGGTAGAGCATTTCTCGCTCGATAACTGGAAGGAAGCTGCTGCCAAAAACGGCATCGACCTCAATGAGCTCGTGCACCTGCCCTACGAGTTGGATTGGCGCCTGCCGTGGGAGCATGTGAGCCCTGGCTGTACGCGCGGCTTCCTCGAGCGCGAGTACCGTCGCTCGCTCGAGGGCGTCACGACTCCCGACTGCACCCGCACGTCGTGCACCGGCTGCGG
>WGSR01000066.1 GCA_014871545.1 Collinsella sp.
GGTGCGCCCCAACCCGCATGCGACCTACAAGTTCGACGAGAACATCATCGTGGGAAACGTTGCGTTCTTTGGGGCTACGAGCGGCCGCGGCTTCATTAACGGTCTTGCCGGCCAGCGTTTTGCCGTACGCAACTCCGGTGCCACCGTGGTGGTCGAGGGCTGCGGCAACCATGGCTGCGAGTACATGACGGGAGGTCTGGCGCTCATCCTGGGCGAGGTCGGGCAGAACTTCGCCGCCGGCATGACGGGCGGCGTGGCTTACGTCTTTGACCAGTACGGCACCCTCGATGCCCGTGTGAACCACGAGAGCGTGGAGCTCAAGGCCCCGACGGCCGACGAACTGACGCAGATTCGCGAGCTCATCCAGGAGCACGTGGACGCGACACAGAGCCCGCGCGGCATTAAGCTGCTCTACAGCTTTGAGACGATGAGCAAGCACTTTGTGAAGGTCATTCCAACCGAGTACGAGCGCGTGCTGGCGATTGTCGCCGCCGCCGAGGCTGCCGGCAAGACGCATGCGCAGGCAGAGGAGCTGGCGTTTGACATTGTGACCGGTCGCGCGAGTGCCGCGGATGTCGCTCGCTTCGATGCCGCGGGCGGCGCTGTCGGCTCTGTTGCTTCGACCAAGAAGGAGGCGTAAGTGCCATGGGTAAGCCCGGTGCTTTTCTTGATATCGATCGCGTGACCCACGAGCTTCGCCCCGTGGAGGAGCGCAGCCATGATTTTGATCCGCTGTACGTGGAGCTCGATGACGATGCGCGCCGTGCCCAGGCGAGCCGCTGCATGATGTGCGGCGTGGCGTTTTGTCAGATGGGCGCGAGCTTTGGCAAGGCGCGTCCGAGTGGCTGCCCGCTGCACAACCTGATTCCCGAGTGGAATGAGCTGGTGTACCGCGGCCGCTGGGACGAGGCTGCCGAGCGCCTGTCGCTCACCTCGCCCATGCCCGAGTTTACGAGCCGCGTGTGCCCGGCGCTGTGCGAGGCCGCGTGCAACCTGGGTTCGGTCGACGGCCAGCCCACGACGATTCATGACAACGAGCGTGCGATCAGCGACCATGAGTGGGCAAATGGCGGTCCGCGTCGCTTTGAGCCGGCGGGGGAGGACGCGCCCTCGGTCGCCGTGGTTGGTTCTGGCCCGGCTGGCCTGGTGGCTGCATGGGAACTTGCGCGTCGCGGTGCCCGCGTGACGGTGTTTGAGCGTGACGATCGCCCGGGCGGCCTGCTCATGTACGGCATTCCCAACATGAAGCTCGAGAAGTCTGTGGTCGAGCGCCGCGTGGCGCTCATGCGCGAGCTGGGTATTGTCTTTGAGCTGGGCGCTGACGTTACGAACCCTGCGGTAGCGGCCAAGCTCAATGGCTTTGACGCCGTTGTGGTGGCTGCCGGCGCTCGTGCACCCCGCGGTCTTTCGGCTACGAATGTGGATGCCCCGGGCGTGGTGTATGCCGTGGACTACCTGACGGCTTCGACCGTCTCGGTGCTCGATGGTGGTGAGCCCGCGGTGAACGCGCGTGGCCTGGACGTTGTGGTCATTGGCGGCGGCGATACCGGCAACGACTGCGTGGGCACCGCGGTGCGCCAGGGTGCGCGCAGTGTGCGCCAGTTTGAGTTCTTGCCGGCCGCGCCCGATAAGCGTGCGGCGAGCAACCCTTGGCCGCAGTGGCCCAACGTTAAGAAGACCGACTACGGTCAGCAGGAGGCTATCGCTGCCATGGGCGGCGAGATGCGTGCCTGGGGCGTGGATACGCTCGAGGTGCTGCTGGACAAGAAGGGCGCGGCAGCGGGCCTGCGCGTGGTCGATCTGGATTGGTCGGCCGGCAAGCCCGAACGCATCGCGGGCTCCGAGCACGAGGTGCCGGCCCAGCTGGTGCTCATCGCCTGTGGCTTTACGGGTCCGGAGCGCAGCGTGTTCGAAGCTGTCGGCGTACCTGTTGCCACGGCGGGCCGCCCGCTGCCTGTGATGGTCGCCGAGGGCTCGCATCTTGCGGCGCGTGTCGACGGCGTCGCCGCAGATGCCGCGCCGGTGTATGTGGCCGGCGACGCCCGCAACGGCAGCTCGCTCGTAGTGAGCGCCATGGCCGATGCCCTTGCCTGCGCAGCCGAAGTCGCCGATGCGCTGGAGCTGTAAAGTAGTCATTTAAGAACGTTCCCAATGACTAGTCATTTTTTGTCTAGTCGTTGGGGACACTCTTTGCGAGCGATTTGCCCGTTTGTCGACGCGCGAGTGTCCATTCGGCGTCTTCTTGAGCTGTGGCGCTCTGCTGTTTCTGTGATGGCCGGGGGCGCTTGGCTCAAAAGGACGGGTTTGCCGTCTATGTTTACCTGCGGTTTTGTTGCGGTGCGCATTTTCGGTCAAGCTTTTCGTCAAGTGCTTGGTCAGCATCTGGTTTGCAGCCGGAGGCCTATTTTGCCCGCGCTGGTCGTGGCCGACCACCCTCCTCGTAAGCTCAAATTGAGGTCTATCAGTTTGAGGAGGATGCCATGACTGACCACGCTTTAGACCGAGCGCGGCTAGCCGAAGCCGTCGGCAACGATATTGCCGACATGGCCCATTTTTGGATGCTGCGGAAGTTCCAGTTTTTGGAGCCGGCGCGCGAACAGTTCGAGATCATTGTCGACCCGTGGCTCAGCTATTGCACCGAGCCTTCGCAAAACGAAATTATGGCCTACAACATGGCATTTACCGATTGGCTGCTCTTTGAGCGCCCCTATCGCCATGGCAAGACGCTGCTCGAGCTATATGTTGACGAGCCGCCGGCATCGCTTTCGCCTGCCTCGCTCAAGCGGCTCGAGCAGGTGCGCGACACACAGTATTTCTCGCGCTTTGGCATTTTGGGCAAGGATCCTGCGAACGGCACGGTTGCGCTGAAGGATACGCGCACCGACCGTCGCTTTGATGTCTACGACCCGCATATCGTGCAAAAGGAGCATTGGAGCGACGGTGCGATTGCGGTGCGCCTCGCCTGCGTCGACGATGTCTGGCTGACGGCGGGGCAGCTCTACCTCTACGACATAGCGCGCCTGAGCGATACGGCGATCGACGGGCCCGGCGCCGTCCATCCGGAAGACCTAGAAGATGGCTTCGACACCTCGCGTATCAGCTTCTTTTTGCGCCTGGTCCGCGACATCATGGGCGCCCAGGGGCGCTACGTAAAGTCCCTCAACATCTACGAGCAGGAGTGGGAGTAGGGGATGTGACTGGTGTCGCCCTACAGCCCTGACTTTGTCTCAATCTGTAACGTTTAGGGATAAAAACCGGTCTACCTGTTACAGATCGAGACGAACGCTTGGGCGCCGCTGGTTTGTCTAAATCTGTAACGTTTGGGGGCTGGAGAACGTCTAACTGTTACAGATTGAGACGGAAGGTTGGCGGCTGCCGAAAGATCTTGTTCTGTAACAACTAGAGGCTTAAAGACTGTCTTCCTGTTACAGATCAAGACATTTGCCAGCGGAGGCAACGGTGACGATGGTCCATTTGTCTGACGTGGTGGTGATGAAAGTGTCTAATACCGTTCTCAAACACAAACATGCGACTCGCAACACGTTGGCGCGGAATAGGATGCTCGCGCGGCTCACGGAGACGGCCAAGCAAGGTGCGCTGCTCGCAACGCATGACAATACCGAGCTCATGTGGCTGCGACGCCATGTTGGAACCGACGATATCGCGGAGCCCGAGCCGTACCTGTTCTGTTTTCAGCATGATTGGGATGCATTGACGCCGGCGGAGCGAGCGCTGAGGACTATCAAAGGGCTTGCGGAATTTCATCCCGATTGGGCGTTTTGGGGTTATGACGCGGCACTTTTGTGGGGCCTGGAGGTGCCGAATGATCTGCTCGGGCCGCGTTTTCTTGTTAAGACGGGTTGTTCGGTGACGTTGAGCGGCGGGTGCAGGTTGTTGCGTCCTCAGATGGCGGGAGCGCTTGAGCGCGTCGACGGCGTGCGGGTGACGTCGTTTTGGCGCACGGTGGAGGATTGTCTGCTGCGTGCGCCGTTTTCGTATGGTCTGGCGATCGCCGATTCTGCATTGCGGGCGAAGGGCGTATCACGTGGGGATTTGTGCGAGCGCCTCCGCGCCGATTGCGAGGGCAGGCGAGGGTATCGCAGGGCACAGGCGATTGCGTCGTATGCGGACGGGCTGTCCGAAAACGGCGGCGAGTCTCGGTTCCGAGCGTTCTTTATTGCGTACGGCTTTCCGGTTCCGGAGCTGCAGGCGGAGTTTCGCGACCCGCTCGATCCGAGCCAGGTGTTTCGCGTCGACTATTTTTGGCGGCTCGAGGACGGGATGTGTGTCATCGGCGAGCTCGACGGAAAGGGGAAGTACACCTTGCAGAACGGTGAGGGCCGGGAGTCGGTCGACCCATTCGTGGCAGAGCGTCAGCGGGAATCTCATCTGACAATGCTCGGGCATAAGGTGCTTCGGTTTACGTTTAACGAACTCAAAGACCCGGGGAAGCTGGTCGAGAAAATGAGGTTGGCGGGTATTCCTCGGCAGGCTGAATTGGCTGAGGAGTGGAGACGCCAGTGGTATGGGCGCTGAGAGGTTTTGTCTCGATCTGTAACGTTTAGAAGTTGTTTGAGTTCGTAATTGTTACAGATCGAGACAAACCGGTGAAACGTCGACCGAATGTCTCGATCTGTAACATCAAGGGGCCCAATAACCCTGTACCTGTTACAGATCGAGACATTCCCCTGATGTTGCTGGGGTGGGGCTGCAACGTATTCCGTCCCCCACATCCCCTCTTCCCTCCGTTAACCGATATGCTCGACTTTAGGTCGCTGCATTAGGTGATAATGGACAAATGTTCATGTTAATCGTGAGGGAGGAGCTCGATATGGCGTCTGCCGATCGTCCCACGTTGTTTATCAATGCGACCGTCTTGGATGGCTCGGAGCATATGGAGCCGCAGCCCGATATGGCCGTGGCCGTTGAGCGCGGTGTCATCACATGGATGGGGCCGAGTGCTGTGGCGCAGGCGCCGGCGGGCGCCGAGGTCATCGACCTGGCAGGGGCGTATCTCATGCCGGGCCTCATCAATATGCATGTGCATCTGTGCGGTTCGGGCAAACCGGTTTCGGCGGGCGATGCGGGCGCGCTGATGAAGAAGCTCGATAATCCCGTGGGGCGCGCCATCGTGCGCCATATCCTCAAGGGCAGCGCTCAGCAGCAGCTGGCAAGCGGCGTGACCACGGTGCGCGGCGCGGGCGACCCGCTGTTTGCCGATCTGGCCGTGCGCGATGCTATCGATGCCGGCAAGTATCAAGGTCCTCGCCTGGTGGCGCCGGGAACGGGCGTCACGGTGCCGGGCGGCCATGGTGCGGGCTTGTTCGCCCAGGTGGCAAACAGTCCCGCCGAGGCAGCCGAACAGGTGCGCGACCTGTATGCGCGCGGTGCCGACGTCATTAAGCTGTTCGTAACGGGCGGTGTGTTCGATGCGACCGAGGTGGGCGAGCCGGGCGTGCTGCGTATGCCGGTGGAGGTTGCCGCGGCGGCGTGCAAGGCGGCGCACGATATGGGCCTTCCGGTCATGGCCCATGTCGAGAGCACCGAGGGCGTGAAGGCCGCGCTTGAGGCCGGCGTTGACACGATTGAGCACGGCGCTCCGTTGACACCCGAAATCTTGGAGCTGTATCGTGGCGCCGCGGGCACACAGCTCGAGGGGCGTGCGCCGAGTGTGACCTGCACTATCAGCCCGGCGCTGCCGTTTGTATTGCTCGACCCGAAAAAGACCCATTCTACCGATACGCAAAAGAAGAACGGCGACATCGTGTGCTCGGGCATCATCGAGAGCGCCCGTGCCGCACTGGAAGCTGGCGTTAAGGTGGGCCTTGGCACGGACTCGAGCTGCCCGTTCGTGACGCAGTACGACATGTGGCGTGAGGTGGCCTATTTTGCCAAGTATGTCGGCGTGGGCAACGCCTTCGCGCTGCATACGGCCACGCAGGTCAATGCCGAGCTACTGGGGTTGGGCGGCGAGACCGGCACAATCGAGTGCGGCAAGGCCGCCGATATCCTGGTGACGCGCAAGAATCCGCTCGATGACCTGTGCGCACTGTGTGAGCCGACGCACGTGATGTGTCGCGGTGATCTGGTGCGCAAGCTCAAGGTGAAGCGTATTCCCGAGGTGGACGCCGAGCTCGACGCGATTATGGCCATGCCTGCCGAGGCGTTGGCCGAGGAGCTTGCCCGCGATGGCGTGGCGTAAGCGCGCGATATGGCGATGCGACAAAGGGACAATCCTTTTGTCATAATCAGAAAAAGCCGAGGTCCCAGTGCGAGGCCTCGGCTTTTATTTGTCCCATGGTATGGCGGCTATGAGCGCGTCTCCATCTTGGCATGGCACTTGGGGCAGGTGACGCGGATCTTGCCTTTGCCCTTGGGAACGGAGAGCATCTGGCCGCAGTTGGGGCACTTGAGATAGGCCGTGGTCTTGCGGCCCTTCCACATCTTCTTGGCTGTGCGCTTGGCACGTTCAAAGTCTTCCTTGCTAGTACCGGCTGCGCGCGAGGCGTTGGCCGCTGCAGCTCCGCCGCCCAAGCTAGCTACAAACTTGCCCAAGCCGGGTACGTTTGCAGTCGCGGCGACAAAGGCCTCGTTCTCCTTGTGACGTGCGTCGATATTTTTGGACAGGCCGCGCAGCACGCCAATCACGATTACGGCGATGGCAATCCAGCTGAGCCACTGGATGCGGGCTATCGATCCGATCATCGCGATGACGATGCCGGCAAAACCCATCACGATGGTGAGTTCATCGGCACCATTGCGACCCTTCATAAAGTCATTCATGCAAATTGCCTTTCGTTCGATATGCTGCACGCCTTTATACCCGATTTAGAGCAAGGGGGACAGGTTAATCTGCACCAATGTGGTGCAAACATACCTGTCCCCGGAATACCAAGACGGTGCAAAGAAGTCTGTCCCCAATGCCCCAATTACTTGGAGAGCTTGTCGACGACGCGTTCGATCTCGGCGAGCTTGGCGGCTTTGAGGTCTTCGTCGCCCGATTCGATTGCCGAAGTCACGCAGCCCTCGATATGCGCCTTGAGCACGTCGGCGTTAATGCGCGCGAGGAGCGCCTGTGTTGCCATGAGCTGCGTGGAGATGTCGACGCAGTAACGGTCCTCCTCGACCATTCGCAGGATGCCGTCGATCTGTCCGCGTGCCGTCTTG
This sequence comes from Collinsella sp., assembly GCA_014871545.1. Lineage (GTDB taxonomy): Bacteria > Actinomycetota > Coriobacteriia > Coriobacteriales > Coriobacteriaceae > Collinsella. Next base: position 7,168 of record WGSR01000066.1, read on the forward strand.
AGCATACGGGTCACCGATTTATGGTCTGCCATCATGGCGGGTCCTCGTTTCTGGTCGGGGGAGGGGTGCGTTCAGGTCGCTACGCGGCGGTCACAGACAGGGCGTGGAATTTCTCGCCCGCGGCCTCGACAGCGGCGGCGAGTTGCTCGGCGGTTACGGTGTCGGCGCACTCAACCTGGACGGTCTGGGTCTCGTGATCGGCGTCGGCGTCGGTCACGCCGGCCACGTTGAGCAGCGCCGTCTCGACGGTGGCATCGCAGTGGCCGCACATAAGGCCGGAAGTCTTGATCGTGTAACGCATGGGTATTCCTCTCTGTTGTGTCGGCTTTCCCGGGCACCCGATCTTGACCTTCAAGTCGTCGCTCGCGTACCAAAGTACGCGTCGCTCCTCTTTCAGGTCAATCTCGGGCACCTGGAAAACCCGTTATAAATGGACTTAATGGTGAGCCTATTTTGCCACTTTAGGCTTAAAGGATTTTAGGCGCAGCGCATTGCTTACGACGCAGACACTCGACAGGCTCATGGCCGCGGCGCCAAACATCGGCGAGAGTTGCCAACCGGTGAGGGGGAAGAACACGCCCGCGGCGAGCGGAATGCCGATGCCGTTGTAGAACAGCGCCCAGAACAGGTCCTGCTTGATGTTGCGAATCGTGGCGCGCGAAAGCTCGATGGCGCGGGCGACGTCCATGAGGTCGCTGCGCATGAGCACGACATCCGCCCCCTCCTTGGCGATGTCGGCGCCGGTGCCGATCGCAAGGCCCACGTCGGCGCGCGCCAGGGCGGGGGAGTCGTTGATGCCGTCGCCCACCATGGCGACCTTGCCGCCCGCATCCTG
>WGSR01000067.1 GCA_014871545.1 Collinsella sp.
GAACAACGCAAAAAGAAAACCGCAGGTAGAAAGCCTGCGGCTTTTCATAAAACGCAGTCATGGTCGGGGGTATCAAGCTAAACGTAGTAGATAGGCCAGTTTCGTGGCAAGCACCGTCAACTGATTCCCTGGGGACGCCTGGGACAGAAGAAAACGGATCAATTAGGCTCTTGAGGTCCACGATGCCCGTCATATCAGCCGGCCATTCCAAAACTATGCCGGTTTACGGGGCTGAATCGCGTACCCCCAACCACGTGCAATTCGAGCAAAATAAAACCGCAGGTAGACGGCTCGTCTATTATCGAAAAATGCCGGTATGGTCGGCCTGCGTCAATCCAGCCCCGTAAACCGGCATAGTTTTGATATGACACCAAGGCAGTATTGATTCTCGTCCCGGCGCAACCAGCCCTACAGTCCGTACTTCACGACGACGCGGTTGATCCGTCGACACCAAGGTTTGTAGAGGACAGCCAAGAACACGCAGGTCGCGAGGCCGTGTGTGATATCGAACGGCACCGCCGTGGCAAGACGCGCCACGGCACCCGCCCACGTAAGCGGCTGTACAAAACCAATGATGTCATACGCGTTGATCACGACGCCATAGAGCAGGCCCGACGCAAAGCCATACGCCAACAGCGCCGGCAATCGCACGGTGCCGTCGGCGCGGTCGAACGCACCCGCGTACGCCAGCGCGCCGCCAACATAGCCAACCAGGCCCCAGGCATACATCTGCCACGGCGTCCACATGCCCTGCCCAAAAAAGAAATTGCTGGTCAGCGCCGCCAACGCACCGACCATAAAACCATTGCGGCGACCAAGCGTCGCCCCCGCGATAATGGCGATGGCGCTCACCGGTTTAAAGTCGGGAATGGGCCCAAACAGAATGCGCCCCGCCGCCGCCAGTGCCGCCAGCACCAGCGTGGGCATAATCTGGCGCAAGCCCGGACGAGATGCCTCGTAACCCGCAAAGAACAGCGCGAGCACCAGCGCCACCACGACAAGCATGGCAAGTGCCGCCTGCTCAACGCCCGCTAGCAACGCCGCAGCCATCACCGCTGGCACCGCCAGCAGCAGCGGGATCTCCAGTTTTGTAAGCAGGCGCGCGACGCGATAATCCGTCATCCCATCACGCCCTATAAAACACGTTGTCGGCAAAGAAGTCGGCCGGCGGCTCCATGCAGGCAATCTCACCGTCAAACATCATGGCAATGTCATCGGCAACCTGCTCGGCAAAATCCAGATCGTGCGTGGCCATAATGACGGTGCCGCCAGCCTTCGCATGGTCACGCAGGGCGCGAGCGATGATGCGACGGCTCTCCAGGTCCAAGCCCTTCGTGGGTTCGTCAAGCAGCAGCAGCTCGGGGCCGATCAGCAGCAGCTTTGCCAACGCAAGCAGCTGGCGCTGTCCGCCCGAAAGATCGTACGGGTGGCGCCCATCCAGGCCCGACAGCCCCAGGCTCGCCGCGCGCTCCTGCGCCGCAGCCTCGTCATATCCGCAGGTCGGAGCCCATTCCATCAGCTCGTCGTGCACCGTCTCGGCAACCAGCAATGCTTTGGGATTCTGAGGCAGCAGCGCCGCCGAGGCCACTCCGCGCACCATGCGGCCGCGCTGCAGCTTGGCGGTCTTCGCCAGCACCGAGAGCATCGTCGACTTACCGCATCCGTTGCCGCCCACGATCGCATGCACCGCACTGGCCGAAAACGCAACGTCGAGCCCGCGCAGCACCCAACCGCCCGCGCGATCGTAGCGAAACCAGCCTTCCGACAGGGTGGTAGCCGACCCGCCGTGCATTTTTTGGAGTATTCTGCTTCCATCCGTGCGCGGGAAGGCTTCCGAGCCGTTCTCGAGCGACGTTTGCGCCACAAAATTGGACGATTTGTCCAATTCCGAACTTTTTTTCGCGCTCGATATGTCCCCGGGCGGCTCCAGAGAGCCCAAATTGTCCTCACGTCTGCTGAATACTCCTTTATTTGCACATCGGATGGCACCCCACCCCAACATGTCATCGGAAAACAGCGATTCTCGGCGTCCCAAAGAAGCCATATCCGTCACCTCGCGCACGCGACCGTCCTCAATCCGGTACGCACACGTCACGTATTCGAGCATTGGGCGCGGCTGATGCGTCGCCACAACAACCGTGCAGCCCAGCTCGCGATTCACACGAAACAGCGCGTGCAGGAAATTCTTCTCCGCAACCGGATCAAGCTGAGACGTGGGCTCGTCGAGCAGCAGCACGCGCGGGCGCAATGCCAGCACAGCCGCCAGCGACAGCAGCTGTTTGCGTCCGCCCGAAAGCGTATCGGTGTCGCGGTGGAGCCAATCTTCCAGCCCAAAGAAATAGCTGGTCTCAGCTACGCGACGACGCATCTCATCACGCGCTAGCCCCAAGTTTTCCAGGCCAAACGCCATCTCGTGCCACACGGTTTCGCACACGATCTGGTTCTCGGGATCCTGGAACACATAGCCCACGCGCTCCGCCGATGCCCGCACATCCATGTCGGCGACGTTCTCGCCCAGCACGCGCGCATCGCCAGTGCGCTCGCCCGCCGGAGCGATCTCGGGTTTGAGCAGCGACAGCAGCGTCGACTTACCCGATCCGGTACCGCCAACAAGCAGCGCAAATGCACCTTGGGGAACAGACCAGTCGAGTCCCTCGAGCACCGCAGCGCCAGCCCCGGGGTAGGCAAAGCTCAGGCTCCGCGCCTCAATCGCCGGCATATCCGGGCCGCACGCCGCGCCCGACACCGGGCCCCTATCCAACCGAGCCATCAGCCAAACCTCTTCTCATCAATCGCGTGCAACGCGCAAGGCAGCACCATCCAGGCAGCGTACACGACATAGCCCGGCCACGGCGCCGGCACCGAGAGCTGCGGATAAAACGAATACTGCGTCGTCGCGGTCCACGCCACTGTCACCGTGACCACGCCAAACAGTGCAAGCCCAACCAGCGCAGCAACATCGCCGCGCCCCAGTCGATACCGCGCATACGTCGTACGACGCGTCGCGGCACCCCACCCGCGCGAGCGCATCGCGTCCGCGCGCTCCAGCGAATCTTCCATGCCCCAGCCCATCAACACACTCGATGCCCGCAGGCGCGAGCGCACGGGGTCGGCCGGCGCGCGCCCCGGCACGTCAATCGCATCTTGCACCGCCAGCACCGTGCGGCCGCGGCGCAAAAACTGCGGGATAAGCCGCATGCACATCGAGATCATAAGCGCAATCACCGGTGCGGCATTGCCCAGCAGCGCGAGTACCTTGTCGTATTCGAGCATCGACGCCGCTGCCTCAAACCACAGCACGCTCGCCACAAACAGCCCACCCATGCACAGGCCGTAAACCATGCTCTCTAGATACACCGCACGCATGCCAATACGAAACAGCTCCGTCGAGCCCGATGCACTAAACAGCGGATTGAGCACCGCGATAATCAAAATCACCGGCAGCTGCCAGCGAAGCGCCCCCAACGTGCGCGCAGCACCGCGCGTCGCAAGCCCGTACGCCAGCCCACCCGCAAGCGACAGCGCGATCAGCACCGGTTGCATCGAGAACATGGTGAGCCCCAGCGTCAGCACCATGTAGAGGGCCGGCACAGCCGGATGCGACATCGAGAACGCCGCGACGGGCTCGCCGCCAAACTCCTCTCGCATGTTGTCCACGGGCACCCCCGTCCCCTCGCTCAAACGACAGCTCCGCGGCATCGCCAACGCCGCACGCAAGCAGCGCAAACGCCACGCCGGCGGTGCAAGCCTCAACCGCCGAAAACCAATCGCTACGCGCTCAACATATGCCTGCGGTATCATATTGCGCCGTGTATCGTTTCCAAACACACGTCTCTATAACGTAACAGGAGATCACATGGACGCAACCGCAATTATCCTCGCTGCCGGCGAGGGCACCCGCATGAAGTCGAACCACTGCAAGGTTTCGCACAAGATCCTGGGCAAGCCCATGGTCCAGTGGATCGTCGACGCTACCATCAAGGCCGGCTGCAACCGCGTCGTGGTCGTCATCGGCAGCCACGCCGACGAGATGCGCGCCCTCATCGACGGCACCTACGCCAGCAGCGCCACCAAGGTCGAGTGCGTCGAGCAGACCGAGCGCCTGGGCACCGGTCACGCCGTGAAAGTCGCGCTCGAGGCCTGCGGCATCACGCAAGGCCCCGTCGTCGTGCTCAACGGCGACTTGCCCCTCATCACCGCCGACACCGTTGCCAAGTTCGCGCAAACCGTCGCCACCGGCGAGCTCGCCTGCACCGTCATGACCATGACCCCGCCCGATCCTTTCGGCTACGGCCGCATCAAGCTGGGCGCCGACGGCCAGATCGAGCGCATCATCGAGCAGAAGGACTGCACGCCCGAGCAGGCCGCCACGCTGCTGGAGTGCAACGCCGGCTGCTACGCCTTTGACGGCGCGCAGCTCGCCGCCCACATTAACGAGATCGGCAACGACAACGCGCAGTCCGAGTACTACCTGCCCGACATGCTCGAAATCCTCAAGGGTCACGGCCAGGTGGTCTCCATCTTCCACTGCGACGACTACCGCGACGGCCTGGGCGTCAACAGCCGCATTCAGCTCGCGCAGCTCACCGCCATCGCGCGCGACCGCATCAACGAGCACTGGATGGCCGAGGGCGTCACGTTCATCGATCCCACGCAGGCCTGGATCGGTCCCGATGCCGTCATCGGCCGCGACACCGTCGTGTGGCCGCAGACGCACCTGATCGGCCACGTCACCGTGGGCGAGGAGTGCCAGCTCGGCCCCAACAGCCGCCTCACCGACACCACTGTCGGCAGCGGCTGCATCATCGATGAGACCATCGCCATCGAGGCCGTCATCGAGAACGGCGTCGACTGCGGCCCGCGCGCCTACCTGCGCCCGGGCACCCACATGCTCGACGGTTCCAAGGCCGGCACGCACGTGGAGATCAAGAAGTCCACGATCGGCGAGGGCTCCAAGGTGCCGCACCTGTCCTACATCGGCGATACCACCATGGGCTCCGGCGTCAACGTGGGCGCGGGCTCCATCACCTGCAACTACGATGGCGTACACAAGCACAAGACCGTCATCGGCAAGGATGCCTTCATCGGCTCCGACACCATGATGGTCGCGCCCGCCCAGATTGGCGACGGCGCGCTCGTGGCCGCCGGCTCCGTCATCACCGAGCCGGTCCCGGCCGACGCACTTGGCCTGGGTCGCGCCCGTCAGGTAAATATTGAGGGCTGGGCCGCCGATTATCGCCGCCGTCTGCACGAGGACGACGAGGTATAACGTTTTACCAAGCATCTAAGGAGCTGTTCCCATGGGGGGCGGCTCCTTTTTCTATGCTGACCTGCGCGGCCGGATGAGTGGTCGGTTCGTGTCCGTTGACGGTAAAGACGTTATCAAGACCCGATTAACCCCGTCGCGCGGTTACAATGCAACAAGGCATCTATATGGCATTCGATATAAAGGAGAAGGGTAATGCCGATTAATGATCCCGAGAAGTCGGAGAATATGCGCAAGTCCATCCGCGTGTATTCCGGTTCCTCCAACCGTCCCCTCGCTCAGAAGATCGCTGAGTACCTTGGGGTCGAGCTTTCGGGCCTTACGCTAAAGCAGTTCGCCAACGGTGAGATTTACGCCCGCTACGACGAGACCGTCCGCGGCGCCGACGTCTTCCTGATTCAGTCCGTGGCCGGCGGCAACGTCAATGACATGCTCATGGAGCTGCTCATCGCCACCGACGCTGCCAAGCGCGCATCCGCCCGCTCCATCACCGCCGTTATCACCCACTACGGCTATGCCCGCCAGGACCGCAAGGCCGGCCCGCGCGAGCCCATCACCGCCCGCCTCGTCGCCAACCTGCTCGAGCGCGCCGGCGTCAACCGCATCATCACCCTCGACCTGCACCAGGGCCAGATTCAGGGCTTCTTCGATATCCCGGTTAACCACCTGTCCGCGCTGCCGCTGTTTGGCCAGTACTACAACGACATGCACTTCGACACCGACAACCTGGTTGTCGTCTCCCCCGATGTGGGCCGCGCCAAGGCCGCCAAGAAGCTGTCCGACATGCTCGGCTGCGACCTGGCCATCGCCCACAAGGGCCGTCCGCGCCACAACGCCGCCGAGGTCATGGGCATCATCGGTGACATCAAGGGCAAGACCTGCATCATCAACGACGACATGATCGACACCGCAGGCACCCTGTGCGCCAACGTCAAGGAGCTCAAGGCTATGGGCGCCGGCGACATCTACGTATGCGCCACCCACGGCATCTTCTCCGGTCCGGCCATCGAGCGTCTGAACGACGCCCCGATCATCGAGTGCCTCGTCACCGACGCCATTCCCGTCGAGGTCGGCGGCAAGATCAAGACCATCTCGGTCGCCGAGGAGTTCGCTCAGGCCATCTCCGCCGTTTACCACGAGGAGCCCGTCTCCACGCTCGTCGGCGGCGACTTCGCGCTGTAGTCGCTCGACCCTCGCATCCCTCCGGAAGCCCCGGTCACGCCTGCGGGGTTATCACGCGAACGTCCTCGCCGCTTTGCGGCTGCGGGATGTTCGCTTTGATAACCCCTCCCGGCGTGTCCGGGGCTTCCTGCTGTCTCGGGGCAGCTGTTTTCTGAAATGACTTTGCTGCAACCTTTCCTCGCCTTCGGCGGGCGTGGTAGCCTTTGTCGTTGATTGAACTATTTACGTAACGAAGGGACAAATATGGCAGCTGCACAGCCGCTTAAAATTCGCATGGTTGCCGGACTTGGCAACCCTGGCGAGGAATATGCCGAGACCCGCCACAACGCTGGCTTCAAAGCAATCGACGAGTTGGCCCGTCAGGCCGGTGTCACGTACTGGAAAAACCAGGCAGGCGCCGAGGTCGCGCTCATCAACATCAACGCTCCCGAGGAAGAGGGCGGGAAGCGCCAGATTGTACTGGTCAAGCCGCAGTCGTATATGAATACCTCGGGTGGCCCCATCTCCAAGCTCTGCCGCGAGTACAAGATCAAGGCCGAGGAGCTGCTCGTGATCCATGATGAGCTCGACATTCCCGCCGGCGACGTACGCGTTAAGGTGGGCGGCGGCCACGCCGGCCACAACGGCCTGCGCTCCATCATCGACAAGATGGGCAGCCGCGACTTTAGTCGCATCCGCACCGGCATCGGCAACCCTCCCGGCAAGATGGCCGTGGCCGACTACGTGCTCAAGCAGCTGCGCACCCGCGAGGCCGAGGACTTCCAGGACACCTGCACCCGCGCGGCCGACGCCGCGGGTCTCGCCATCGTGCACGGCGTGGTCTATGCCCGCGACCATGTCAACGGCGCCGCCTCTGCCAACGGCAAGCACTAAAACCTGCCAAAAAGGGACAGGTTTATTTTGGCAGGTTTTATCTACGGAAACGCCCCGGTGTCCGCATCGCAATAGACGCCGCACCGCCATACATACACAACGCTCCAAAGGGGGCCGGCCTCACCGATGCGCGAGGCCGGCCCCCTTTGCCGTTTTGCCTGATAAAACCTGCCAAAATAAACCTGTCCCTAAATGGCAGGTCACTTTTCCCGCCTGCCAAAGACACACGTAAGCGACATGTCCATGAGGGTATAATTTGCACCGTATGTCTGCA
>WGSR01000068.1 GCA_014871545.1 Collinsella sp.
TCGAGCAGCGAGTTGATGAGCTCGTTTTCGCTCATGGCGCGCGTGTAGTCCTCGAGCAACTCGCCCACGTTGAGCAGGAACATTGTCTGGCCCGCGGTGTCGACATCGCGCTTGACGAACGAAATGCCGATGGCCGAAGCGTCGAGCACAGGAACGGTCAGGCGCGGCTGCGCGAGCTCGTGGAGGGCGGCACGCAAAAAGGTCATGTAACCGGCCACGACAAAGATGGCACGCAGCGGCGTAGGCAGGAACCAGCGGCGCGCGTAGTGGGCGCCGATAAGTGTGGCAAGATCCATGACGAGCTTGTGCTTGCGCGGCTCAAGCTGCATTACGTAACCCGTCTTTGCGTCGGCAATGGCCTGGGCATCGAGCGCACCCAAGGCATCGAGCACGCTCGCGCGGCGTGGCTCGTCGTACTCCAGCGCCATCTGGCCAATGCGGCCATACACGCGCACCTTGTGCACGCCGTCGATATCGCCGCTGAGCTTAAGAAGTGCATCGAGATCGCTCTCTGGCACAGGACCCGCCAATTGAAGACGGGTCCTGCCGGGGATCTCGCTAATAATCGAGAATCTCATAGTTTGTGCCTGGGAGCGTTACTCGGCTGCCTCGTCAGCAGCGGCCTCGCTCTGGGTGATGTAGGCCGCCTCGGCAACCATGTCGTCGACATTAGCCTTGGCCTGCTCGACCATGTCCTGGTAGCCGTTCTTGATGCGCATGCCGCACGCGATACCCTGTACGCAGGCATTCTTGACCGGAGCGCTGGTAAGCAGCTTGATGCCGGCCGTGCCAAGCAGAAAACCGCCACCGACAAGCAGGGTGTTAAACGTCGACTTCTTCATGTTGCTTCTCCCTTTTGCCGCATTGGACGCGGCACGGTGCCTCAGCACCCGAGTAAACAAGTTTGCTCGAGTACACTTTTGGAAAATAGTTTAGTTTATCTAACTATCAAGTTCAACAAAGGTTAACTTTTTGGAAACTATGGGGGTGAACTCAATATGACAAAGGGACTGCCCCTTTGTCACATTCCTACAGCTGCCAGTCCGCCGACTCCTTTTGCAGCGCAACCATGCGGGCGAATTCTCCACCTGCCGCCTTGAGCTGCGCCGGGGTGCCCTGTTCGGCAACCACACCGACAAGCAGGGTGTTAAACGTCGACTTCTTCATGTTGCTTCTCCCTTTTGCCGCATTGGACGCGGCACGGTGCCTCAGCACCCGAGTAAACAAGTTTGCTCGAGTACACTTTTGGAAAATAGTTTAGTTTATCTAACTATCAAGTTCAACAAAGGTTAACTTTTTGGAAACTATGGGGGTGAACTCAATATGACAAAGGGACTGCCCCTTTGTCACATTCCTACAGCTGCCAGTCCGCCGACTCCTTTTGCAGCGCAACCATGCGGGCGAATTCTCCACCTGCCGCCTTGAGCTGCGCCGGGGTGCCCTGTTCGGCAACCACGCCATTCTTGAGCACAACGATTTTGTCGGCATTTTCCACCGTACGCATACGGTGGGCAATAACGATAACTGTCTTACCTGCAAGCAGACGGGAGAGTGCCTGTTGCACCACGGTCTCGTTCTCCACATCCAAGCTTGCCGTCGCCTCGTCCAACAGCACGATGGGCGCGTCTTTGAGCAGTGCGCGGGCGATGGAGATGCGCTGGCGCTCGCCGCCGGAGAGTTTGGAACCGTTCTCTCCAATCATAGTGTCATAGCCCTGCGGCATGCGGTTCACGAACTCGTCACAGTTGGCGGCACGCGCGGCTGCAAGCACTTCCTCATCGGTGGCATCACGACGCCCGAGGCGGATGTTTCCCATCACCGTGTCGTCAAAGAGCAGCACGTCTTGGAACACAATGGCGTAGTCGCGCAGCAGCACCTCGGGATCCACGCCCGCAACATCCACACCGCCCACGGCAACCTTGCCCGCAGTGGCATCCCAAAAGCGCGCGGCCAGGCGGCTCACCGTAGACTTACCGGAACCCGAAGGACCGACCAGCGCCGTGACCTCGCCTTCCTTGGCGGTAAAGCTCACATCGGTAAGAACTTTCTCGCCGGCGCGTCCGTCCTCGCCCGCACCATAGCCAAATGCCACGTGATCGAACACCACATCGTGGCCCGCAGGCTCAAAGTTCTCGCTGCCCCGCGCCACAGGCTCTTCCATGATGGAACGCATGCGCTTGGCAGACGACTCGGCGGCAAACAGCTCGGACATTAACATTAATGCCTGGTCAAAGGGCGCATAGATACGGCTCACCATAAGCAGGAAGGCAAACAACACCAAAAAGTCGACCTGCCCGGAGGCGACCATCGCGGCGCCCGTGACCAGCGTGGTGGCAATGCCCAGACGCAGGATGGCAAAGGCGGAGTTGACCAAAAGCCCGTTAACGAGCTCGCCCTTGGTGGTCTCGCGCTCCTCGGCATCGATCACGGCGTTAAGTCCCTCAAGATAATGGGCCTCCTGGTTGGTGGCGCGAATCTCGCGAACGCAGTCGAGCGTCTCTTGAATAGCCTCGGTAACCTTGACCTTCTCGGCACGCATGCGATCGAACACCGGAGCCATGGGGCCGCGTGTTAGATACAGCACGGCAAAGGCCACGGGAACGCTCCAAAACGCCGCGATCGCCAGCTGCCAGCAAAAGAACAGCGACGCCACGAACACAATGGCGCTTGCGATGATGGCACCCCAAAGCTCTCCCAGCACGTGGCTGTAGGCGTGCTCCATGGCCTGGACGTCGCCCATGATGGTCTCGGTTAAATCGGCCAGATCACGACGACCAAAAAACGACAGCGGCAGTTTGCGCAAGCGCTCGGCAATCTCCATACGCTGCTTGCCGCACTCCTCGTAAAAGATGCAGTAGGTGTAGTAATACTGCTGCCAGTTAGAGGCAAAGAGCAACACGAAAAAGACCAGGAGGCCGCCCACGATCGGCAGGGCATCCGGCAGGTCAGCCCCGCTGACGAGATGCTCGACAAAGCCGGCCATAACCAGGAATAAAAAGCCCATGCCGGCCATGGTGATGAGATTGGTGAGCGTGGTCCAGAAAATGCCGCGTTTTACGCCGGCGACGCCTTTATCGGATAGGAAATACTTCTTTTGGAATGAGGCGAACATTTAGGCCTCGCCCCCCTTCGTGACGGCGGCATCCGCGGTCGCTGCAGTGATTTTCCAGCTCGCGGCCTGTTCGTATTCGGCCCACATCTTGGCATACAGGCCATTTTGGGACAGCAACTCGGCATGGGTACCCGACTCCTGCACGCTGCCCTGGTTGAGCACCACGATTTGGTCTGCGCCCACTACAGTCGAGAGTCGGTGCGCAATCATAATGACCGTGCGACCCGCCGCCAGCTTGCTAAAGGCGCGCTGGATGAGCGCCTCGTTCTCGGGATCGGCAAACGCCGTGGCCTCATCGAGCACCACGATAGGCGCGTCTTTAAGGATCGCGCGGGCGAGTGCCACGCGCTGGACCTCGCCGCCCGAAAGATAAGCTCCGCCGGCACCGAGCATGGTATTGATGCCCTGCGGGAGCTTGGCCACAATGTCGTCGCACTGAGCTGCGGAGAGGGCCACACGTACTTCGTCGTCAGTGGCCGTAGGCTTGGAGGCGCGCACGTTATCGGCAAGTGTTTGCCGGAACAGCTGGTTGGTCTGGAACACGAAGGCGACCTGGTCCATAAGCTCGTGCGGATCCATATCGCGAACGTCCACACCGCCTACGAGCACTCGCCCCGAGGAGACATCCCAAAAACGCGGGATCAGGCTTGCGCAGGTTGACTTACCGCCACCCGAGGGACCCACCAGGGCGAGGGTGCTACCAGCGGGAACGCTGAAACTCACATGGCTAACGGCAGGTGCTTCGGCACCCTCGTACGTAAAGCTCACGTCCTCAAATCGCACGTCGCCGCCGGCAGGGTGCTTGGGTTGGGCGGGCACGGAGAGCTGCTTGGAATCCATGACGCTTCGAATACGAGCCAGCGAATCAGCACTCATCTGAGAGGCCTCGCCCACAAACATGAGCTTGGTCATGGCCGTCGGCACCACGGCCGAAAATATCGCGTAAAACGTGAAGTTGGCCATAAAATGCGCGAAGTCCGTCTCGCCCGGCGCCAACAGCAACGCCACGGGCAACAGGAATGCCACAAGACCATTGAGCGCGGTAAGGTTGAGTACCTGCGGACCTCGGCAGAACGTGCCCGCATAGTTTTGTGCCATGTCGGCGTATTCGGCGATCGCATCGTGGAAGGCCTTAAAGGAGTAGACCGTCTGCTGAAACACCTTGAACACGGGGATGCCGCGTACGTATTCGGTGCCGGTCTTGTTCATCTTGACCAGTGCTCCCATGTAGGCCTTCATAAACTCGCCACCCTTGCCGCCCATCATGGCGGCCATGGCGCCAAACGAAATGGCCACCGAGATGAGGCATGCCGCCCCCAAACGCCAATCGAGCGCGAAAAGCAGCACGAGCAAGCCCGCGACCATGGCGGCGGCGCCTGCGATATCGGGCAGCATGTGTGCGAGCAAAGTCTCGGTGGAGGCGGCGCATCCGTCTACAATACGGCGCAGCTCACCGGTGGCGTGCGTGTCAAAGTAGCCAAGCGGCAGCTTAAGCAGGTGATCGCTCGTAGTCTTGCGGATATTGGACGCACAGCGAAACGCAGACAGGTGCGTGCACATGAGCCCCACGAAATAAGCTACGATGCTTGCCAGGGCAAAACCCACGGCCCACCAGCCATACATCGCGATGTTAGTGGCTTCGCTCCAGTTGGGCGCCACGGCGATCAGATCGCGTGCGACAAGCCAAATGCACACGTACGGGCCAAAGCTCAGCAGCTGCGAGAGCGCCGAGAGCGCCATGCCCAAATACGTTAGGAATTTGCGGTCACCGGCATACGCGAGCAACTCGCCGATGCCTCCACCTTCCCTTTTTGATTCCTTTGCCATGAGATTCCTTTCTAACGGCTTGAGAGTTAACCGTAATGAACTTATCATTGATATGTTAGCCATGGCTCACAATCAAGCCAGGCGTGGACGTTTCTGCAAAGGAAAGGGACGCTTTTGCAAATACGGCGGGCAGCGACCGACATAACCGAGCTCTACGCACCGCAATTTGAGCAGTTTGGCCTGGAGCTTACCGGCAAGGGCGCCGTCTTTACCGGCGAGGTGGCAAACGACCGGGCGCACGGCCGCGCATGGATCATGCCTCTCTCCCCTGCCTGCATCGTCATGGAGCATTTCATCACCCCGACGCACGATATGTACCTGGCCGAATACACACCCGAGCCATACGCCTGCGTGAGCGAAGTCAGCGCGCCCACACTTACATGCATGCCCGAGGCTGGCATAACGCCCGCAAACCTCAAACCATTGCATGGACCATGGCCAAACAATGCCGTTTGCAGCTTTATCCAAGATAGCTGTGGCGAGGAATTAAGCCCGCTGTTTGCGGGGGAGCTCTATCACTCGCGCTCGGTGCTCTTTTTGCCTGGATATTTTGACGAACTGGAGCACCGCTATCCCACCGAGTTCGCGGGAATCTTTGAGGCGTTTGCCGAATCATGGCACGAGGAAGCGACGTCTGCCATCTGCCACACGCTGCGCCGGATTAACGAGGACCGCGCCCGCACCGTAGGCGGACGCGTCTATATGCAGGGCATCGTGGAGACCATGGTCGCGGAGCTCGCCTGTTCGCGCGCGGCCCACAAGCAGGCACGGCAGGCGGCGGACACACGCGTCAGCATAACCATTGCCGAAGAAGCAACGGCAATGATTGAGCGCGCGCTCGACACAGGCAGACGTGTGGGTATCAACGAGGTGGCCGAGAGGCTCTACACAAGCCGCTCCAAACTATGCGCCACCTTTAAGGCCCAAACAGGCGAGTCGATGGGCGCCTACATTCGCAGACGCCGTATGGAGCGAGCACAGGACCTTTTGGCCGATAGCGGGCTCACGATAGCGCAGGTAGCAGAGCGGCTCGACTACCCTCAGCAAGCCGCCTTCGCCCAAGCCTTCAAACAATACACCGGCACCACCCCCACCGCTTGGCGAAGCAAGCATCGCTAAGGCCCAAGCTCCCTGGCCGTAACGGAGCGATTAATTAGCCACCGCCCGTCAGCTCACCCAGGATCTAAACGTCAAGATGCGCACAATCAAGCGCCTTTTTGATAAGAGGGACAGATCGATCAGCCAAATACAACGGAATGTTGAGCACCCCGTCGTCGAGCTTTAGGTTCTTAAGTGAGTAGCGGACCCTCAATGGAGTCGTCTCCGCATGCTTGTCGGCATAGTACTTAAGGCTCTTGGAGTGAACGACCTCTCCCGATTTGACCTCGACGGGAACGATTTCGTTTCCGACTTGAATCAAAAAATCGACTTCGTGCTTCGGCTTCTCGTTTGTCCAGTAACGCGGAGCAGCATCTAACTGTGAAAGTAATGCCTGAAGCACATAGTTCTCGGCGAACGAACCTTTGAACTCCGAAAATAGCGCATCCGAGATGGCAAAAGCGGACGCATCCAGCCTTGCCATGCGGCGCAGCAAGCCGACATCAAGACAGTAGACTTTAAATGCCTTGAGGTCATCGTACGCAGAGAGCGGCACACCACCGGCAGCATTAAGGCGAACCGCCGTGATGAGCCCAGCATCGGCAAGCCATTCCAGAGCATCCTCGTATTCTCGAGCACGAGCCCCCTCGCGCACCGCACCCCAAACGAACTTTTTGTTCTCGCGCGCCAACTGAGCTGGAATCGAGTTCCATATTTGCGAAAGCTTGGCGAACTGCGCACGGCCACCATGCTTGGCAAAATCGCGCTCGTAGGAATCCAAGAGATCAGACAACACCTTATCGACCTGAACGATATCGCCCGTCTCCACCCACCGGCCAAGAGCCTCTGGCATGCCGCCGCATGCAAAATAACGACGAAGATGCTCGACGAGACGGACATGGAAGAAATCGGGCACTGTTTCGATCTGATCCAGGCCGCCAAGGTATTCGTCGTAGTTTGCAGCGCCCTCGGCTTTCAGAAACTCGGAAAAGCTCATGGGGCGCATCTCCATGAACTCGACCTTTCCCACCGGAAAAGCGCTGGTCTCACGGGACAAGCGAACGCCCAACAAAGACCCTGCGCATGCGACGTGATACTCGGGGGCCTCGTCACAGAAGTATTTAAGGGCGCCGACTGCAGAAGGACAATCCTGGATCTCATCAATAATAAGCAGCGTTTTGCCGGGATCGATAGGCTGTCCAAGTGCCAGGGAAAGATTTGAGATGATCCGTCGAGGATCGCGCGTACCTTCGAAAAACTGAGCGTACTCGCTCTGTACCCCAGGTGACGGCTCCTCGAGCGTCAGATACACAAAATTGATGTACGAGGTTCGGCCGAACTCCTTAAGCGCCCACGTCTTTCCAACC
>WGSR01000069.1 GCA_014871545.1 Collinsella sp.
TCGGCGCGCCCGCCCTCGACAACCGTCACCAGGCACGGATCAAATGCCTCTTCACAGATTTGCTTGAGCACCGCGCTCGATGCCGGAGCATAGGCACTCGGCTTGATGACCACGGTATTGCCCGCGGCAAGGGCGCCGGCGAGCGGCTCGAGTGTTAGCAAAAACGGGTAGTTCCACGGAGCCATGATGAGTGTGACGCCATAGGGCACGGCTTGCGTTTTGCACACGCTCACGGCGTTAGCGAGATCGCACGGACGCAGGCGCGGACGACTCCATCGAGCCACGTGAGCGATCTGATGTCGAATCTCGGAAAGCGACGTACCAATCTCGCACATATAGGCCTCGTCATGCGACTTCCCCAAATCGGTCTTGAGCGCATGGGCGATATCGGCCTCGTGGGCCCGCACCGCATCGCGTAAACTCACGAGCGCGCGACGTCGAGCATCGACATCAAACGTGGCGTGCGTCTTAAAGTAGGCGCGCTGATCGCCGACGATGCGCGCAATTTCCTCGGTGTTCATGGACCCTCCTAATTCTCGTCCTCAAACATACCACCTGCAACGACTTCGTACATATGCTCGAGCTCCAAGCGGTCCATTAGAAGCGGAACGGGGTACAGGGGATTGGCCTCGGCATCGGCATACGCCGCCATCTGCGGAATGTCGGAGCGGCGAATGCCCGAGACATATTTGGGAATGTCCAAGGCGGCGTTCATGCAATCGATCCAATCGATAAAGGCCTCGGCCGCCAGGCTGTCCTGCGCGTTAACCGGCACGATGCCGGCCATGCGGGCAAGATCGGCGAGCTTAGGAGCAGCAGCTTCGCCATAGGCGCGAAGCATGTGCGGCAGGATGATAGCGTTGGCCAAGCCGTGCGGAATCCCGTAACGCCCGCCCAGGCTGTGTGCGATGGCATGAACGTATCCAACATAGGAGCGCGTAAAGGCAACACCCGCCTTATACGCCGCCGAAAGCATATTGCGACGCGCACGCATGTCGTCGCCATGCTCATAGGCCTCGAGCAAATTGTCATGGATGAGCTGGACCGCCTGACGCGCCATCTTACGCGTATAGGACGTGGTGCTTCGCCCGATAAAGGCCTCGACGGCATGCGTCAGGGCGTCCATGCCCGTCTGCCCCGTAATGGAGGCGGGCAGGCCGCGCGTAAACTCGGGGTCGTGCACCGCAAAGCGCGGGATAAGCACAAAGTCGTTAATGGGATATTTGTAGTGTGTCTCGTCATCGGTAATTACCGCCGCAAGCGTGACCTCGCTTCCCGTACCTGCCGTGGTGGGAACGGCGATGAGCAGCGGCAGGCGACGATGAATCCGCAGCAGGCCGCGCATCTTGTTGATGGGCTTGTTTGGCTGCGCAATGCGTGCGCCTACGCCCTTGGCGCAGTCCATGGCTGATCCTCCGCCAAAGCCGATAATGGCCTGGCAGGCGCTCTCTCGATACAGGGACGCCGCTTCTTCCACGTTTGAAACCGTGGGGTTTGCACGCGTTTCGGCATAGACCGTAACGCCGATTCCCTTGGACGCGAGCGCACACTCGAGCGGTGCCGTGAGCCCCAGACGGGCAATGCCGGGATCCGTCACGATAAGGACCTTCTGGATCGAGCGCTTTTGAAGCACCGCGGGCACATCCTCGGCATGCTCTAAAATGCGCGGCTCGGTATAGGGCAGGATCGGCAATGCAATGCGAAAAACCGTCTGATATGTTCGGCACCAGGCACGACGGGCTAGATGCATAAAGGAAACTCCTTCATTTGTTGATAGGTCAACATTTGCTCGCCCGATTGTACTCAGCGGCGTCCGTATATGACTTGCAAACCGTTAATCAATCAACATCTTCATATCTCAAAATTGTTTTATTAAAAATCATTCCTAATAGGCTTCACATTTGGTTGCATTTATGGATAATAGAACTCGTCAAGACGCACGTCCGGAGAGGGCCCTTACGGGACCGGACGAGCGCACAATCGCCATCGATCGAAAGGATCGAATCATGAAGTTTGTTTGCCCCGTTTGCGGTTATGTGGAAGAGTTCGACGGCGACCAGCTGCCCGAGGACTTCAAGTGCCCCCAGTGCGGCGTTCCCGGTTCTCGTTTCCTGAAGCAGGAGGAGGGCCAGCTCGAGTGGGCTGCCGAGCACGTCGTGGGCGTCGCCAAGATGGAGGGCGTCTCCGAGGACATCGTTGCCGACCTGCGCGCCAACTTTGAGGGCGAGTGCTCCGAGGTCGGTATGTACCTGGCCATGGCTCGCGTCGCTCATCGCGAGGGTTACCCCGAGATCGGCCTGTACTGGGAGAAGGCTGCCCACGAGGAGGCCGAGCACGCCGCCAAGTTCGCTGAGCTCCTGGGCGAGGTCGTAACCGACTCCACCAAGAAGAACCTCGAGATGCGCGTTGAGGCCGAGAACGGCGCCACCGCCGGCAAGACCGATCTTGCCAAGCGCGCCAAGGCCGCTGGCCTCGATGCCATCCACGATACCGTGCACGAGATGGCTCGCGACGAGGCTCGCCACGGCAAGGCTTTCGCCGGCCTGCTCAAGCGCTACTTCGGCTAAGCCAGCCGCCTGAGAGATAATCTTTAGCTCGATAAGGCCCGGACCGTATTGGTTCGGGCCTTTTTGTGTCTCGAGGACTCGTTAACGCCCTGAAATAGGACTGCCTTCGGCATCAGTTGCTCGTCAAAAACTAAGTGAGTAGACTTTTTGGAACTTGCCGAGCACACCATCCATATTGCTTTATAAAGCCGCAGCTAAATGACTTGTTGCAAAACGGCCTGGTCGCCAAAGTGCCAAAAGTCTACTCACTTAGAACCGCAGCCGTCCACGATCGAGCAGTTTTGCGTCTAACGGGCATCTTTCCGTCGATTACTCCCAATTTTGTCCAGTCAACGAATAGTTCAGACCGGAGTAATGTCTCAGCCCTTTGCTCATCTGAGCTTTTATCACGATATTCAGCATCGAGCATCCTGTATACGGCCTTAACGATCGCGCGGAATCTATCCTCATCGGATATCTGTCTGTGTGTCAGGAGAAGCACATCGTAGCCCATGGTCTGAAGGGCCGTCATGCGGTCAGCGTCACGCAAACCATCCCCTGCGCGTCCGTGCGAGGCCTTTCCCTGACATTCAATGGCCACCTGTCGCCTGCCGTCCGGCGAAGAAAGAAGTAGGTCGATATATACACGGGACTTTCCCACAATCGCTCGAGCACTTGTGCTTAGCGTCACTTCGACATTGAGCTCTATGCCGCAAAACCCCTCGCCTCCCAGGACTCGCGGCAGTCCAAGCAACAAATACGCCTCGACCTCAAAAGGCGACGCGGCACCCAATGGAACGAGTTGCGATACCGCCATAAATCTATTGCCGTAACGCATCCCGCAAACATCTGAACAAAAACGGTCAAGGTCTCTGCCCAAAACCAAAGCGTCTCGACGCCATAAATTTGAGGCGGTGCCGTCCTCGGACGGGCAGCGCACCCAACCGAACGTTGTCGAAATCGCACCCGAATCAATTGCACGCGTAAGCTCCGCCTCAAGTGCCGCCGGTAGAGCGCACACCGCAAACAAGCCACACATCTCCGCCAATACCAAAAGAAGCTGGAGATCCGTCAGATGCCGCGACATGATGAATGCCGTCAGCAGAGGAGACGTAACCATAAACCCATGCTCCGTTTCCAGCACGGATTCCCTGGGGAGCTCACCAAGGAACAGCCGCTGCCTAATGCTGGCAGGACAAGTCCGCTTGCTTCTCGTACGAACCAATGTATACAGCGGAAAACCGAGCGCGACCGCAGCCGTCGGGTTGCGGGCGAGGTCATATCGCTGCCGGTCTTCTTCCGGCCGTGGAAGCGGCGGACACAAAGCGCGAACCTGAGGAGGCAAACGCCAGTACCTAAAAGCCGATATGTCACAAAGTAGATCTTTCATAGACACAGGAAAACACGAATTTCAACCCAGTCAGTCACGATGCGGCGCGAACGCACCGAAAATGGCGCCGAACGGACCGCCAAGTTTTCAACAGCCCTCCCCAACTGGCCAAAAGCTTGCCAAGAACTGGACGAAGCCCTGTTGAAAACCCCATTTTTTCTCGTGCGGAAGCTTTGCGCGGCAAGTGAGTAGACTTTTTTGAACATCCCGAGCAGGCCGGCCATCCTGCTTTTCAAAACCCCAGGTAGATAACTTGTTACAAAACTGCCTGGTCACCAAAGTTCCAAAAGCCTACTCACTTAGGTTGCAGAGTGCCTCCATGAGCTGCAATTCCAAGGTATTTAGCACTTTTGGACTCAAATCGTCATACTGGACAAGAATTTGACTTGAGTTTTCGGGGGCAGATGCGCCATCGGCGCACCAATAACACTCACTGATATCGACAAAAGGGATACTCGAGCGCGTGAGGGCCTGCGCAAAAGAGCTTCCGTCCGTTCCGCGCTCCGCAACCACGGTGCAGTAAAGGCCCGCGTCCTCATGCTCAATCGAAACCTCCCCTGCCGGAAACGTTTTCCGTACAAGCGCCGCCAGGCCATCACGCGCCTCGCGAGCACGAACGCGCACGCGATTCACATGTCGCTCGTAATCACCCGATTCCAGCAAACGCGCCAAAGCGACCTGGTCAACAGAGCTCACCGACGAAGCGTAAAAACCAAGGTTGCGCCTAAACCGCTCCATTAGCTCATCGGGCAGCACCATGTACGCTAGACGCAACGCAGATGACAGGCTCTTCGAAAACGTGTTGGTGTAGATAACCGACTGGGCGGCATCGATCGACGTGAGCGCGGGAATCGGCTTGCCGGCAAGGCGAAACTCACAATCAAAGTCATCTTCGATGAGATACCGACCTGGTCGCTCTGCGGCCCAGCTCAGCAGCGCATAGCGACGCGCAATGCTCGTCACCAGGCCGGTCGGATACTGATGGGACGGCATCAGGTGAAGGACATCGGTCCCACTTTTCTGCAGAGTACTCAAGTCCACGCCGCCATCATCCAACGGGATATGCCGAACGTTGCAACCCATAGCCTGATAGATGCGCGTCAGGCGCAAATATCCCGGATCCTCAACGGCATACACTTTGTCGGCTCCAAGTAACTGAACCAACATGGTATCGAGCAGCTGGGCGCCCGCACCGATAACGATGTTGTCGGGATCGATATTCATGCCCCTCGTCCCACGCAGATGGTGAGCGATAGCGCGTCGTAGCCGAGCGGTGCCCTGTGCCGGTGCGGGCGAAAAGATCTCGCGCTCGTCTTC
Organism: Collinsella sp.; assembly: GCA_014871545.1. Lineage (GTDB taxonomy): Bacteria > Actinomycetota > Coriobacteriia > Coriobacteriales > Coriobacteriaceae > Collinsella. The sequence continues at coordinate 5,254 of WGSR01000069.1, forward strand.
GGATGTCAACGTCGCCCGCAGTGCGCTTTGCCAAAGCCGCGCCGCCTCCAAAGCGGAAGGAGAGAGCGGGGCGAATTGCTCGGTCCGTCCGTTGACATCATGCGCGCTGGGGCCCACAGAGACGGTATCTCGGTCGATGCCCCCCGCAGCCAAAGGCAAAACCGGTGCATCCGAAAGCTCGCAAGCGTAGTAGCCACGCCGCGGCTTTGAGCAAATATAGCCCTCGGCAAGTAACTGGCTATATGCATTCTCGATGGTAATGACACTGATTCCCAGATGACTGGCAAAGGCGCGCTTAGACGGCAAATGCTCCCCCGCCGCAATGCGTCCAGCTACGATATCATCTCGAATTTGCTGGTAAACATACTCGTAGAGCGATGCCTCGCCGCGTTTTTCCAAATTGTAGTCAAGCATGAATTTGTCACCTGACCTTATTAAGTCATTCAATCTGATATTAGTCTGACCTTGTTATTATCTCGAAAACTGAGTATTTCGCCATACCCAGCTCCCCGATAGGATGTTCCGTCAAGCAATGCACATGCCAACCAAGGGAGCAACCATGGCAGAACAGACCAGCAAGGCCGATCGCGTCAAACTCAACCGCGAACTCGCGCAGATGCTCAAGGGCGGCGTCATCATGGACGTCACCACGCCCGAGCAGGCGCGCATCGCCGAGGAGGCAGGCGCCTGCGCCGTCATGGCTCTCGAGCGCATCCCGGCCGACATCCGCGCCGCAGGCGGTGTGTCGCGCATGAGCGACCCCAAGATGATCAAGGGCATCCAAGAGGCCGTCTCCATCCCCGTCATGGCCAAGTGCCGCATCGGTCACATCGTCGAGGCGCAGGTCCTTCAAGCCATCGAGATCGACTACATCGATGAATCCGAGGTTCTCTCCCCCGCCGACGATGTCTACCACATCGACAAGACCCAGTTTGACGTCCCGTTTGTCTGCGGTGCCCGCGACCTGGGCGAGGCGCTGCGCCGTGTTGCCGAGGGCGCCACGATGATCCGCACCAAGGGCGAGCCGGGCACGGGCGACGTGGTCCAGGCCGTGCGCCACATGCGCAAGATCCAAAAGCAGATCCGCGACGTTGTTGCCCTGCGCGATGATGAGCTCTTTGAGGCAGCCAAGCAGCTGCAGGTTCCGGTCGAGCTGGTGCGCGAGGTCCATGCCACGGGCAGGCTTCCCGTCGTGAACTTTGCCGCCGGCGGCGTAGCGACCCCCGCCGACGCCGCGCTGATGATGCAGCTGGGCGCCGAAGGCGTCTTTGTGGGCTCGGGCATCTTTAAGAGCGGCGACCCGGCCAAGCGCGCCGCCGCCATCGTCAAGGCCGTGGCCAACTTCACCGACGCCAAGCTCATCGCTGAGCTTTCGGAGGACCTGGGCGAGGCCATGGTGGGCATCAACGCCGACGAAATTGAGATCATCATGGAGGAGCGCGGGCGCTAGTCCAGCAGAAAGGATCGCACATGAGCGATTACGCAGACCAGACGGTCGCCGTGCTGGCGGTCCAAGGTGCTTTTGCCGAGCACGAAGCGAGGCTGTCCGAGCTGGGCGCACACTGTATTGAGCTGAGGCAGGCGGCTGATTTGAAGCAGGACTTTGACCGTCTGGTACTTCCCGGCGGCGAGTCTACCGTTCAAGGGAAGCTGCTTGATGAGTTGGGCATGCTCGAGGAGCTTCGTGCCCGTATCGCTGAAGGCATGCCCGTCCTGGGCACCTGCGCCGGCCTGATTCTACTGGCTCACGACCTTGCAGCCCACGACGATAAGGGGACGCCGCGCCTGGCAACCATGGATGTACTTGTCGAGCGCAATGCCTACGGCAGGCAGCTCGGCAGCTTTCGAACCAAGGGGCAGGTAGCCGGCATCGACGGTGAAGTGCCGCTGACGTTTATCCGCGCGCCCCGCATCGTCGAGGTCCACGGCGACGCCAAGGCCTTAGCGAAAGTCGACGAGCGCATCGTCGCCGCCCGCCAGGGCAACCAGCTCGGCGTAACCTTCCACCCCGAACTCGACGAAGACACCCGCCTCCACGAACTGTTCCTACAAATGTAGGCATCGAAATCAACAAACGAAACGAGAGTGGATAATCTCCCACCTTGAGCATGAATATGGGCTCAAACCGGGAGATTATCCACTCTCGTT
>WGSR01000007.1 GCA_014871545.1 Collinsella sp.
GCAAGCACGAGTGCGGCCGCTGCGAGCTGGGCGAGCGCGAGGCCGGCGAGCGCATTCACGATTGGAATCTGGTCGAGCAGGGTCTCACCGAGGAGGAGGCGCGCCAGGAGGCGAGCCGCTGCCTGCGCTGCGACCACTTTGGCTTTGGCGCGTTCCGCGGAGGGAGGAACCTGGAATGGTAGAGCTCAACAAAACCACCGTCGGCGACAACAGCGAAAACGGAGCGCACAACATGGTCAAGCTCACTATCGATAATTGCGAGGTCGTGGTACCCGAGCACACCACGATCCTGGATGCGGCCAAGTCCGTCGGCATCCAGATTCCCACCCTGTGCTACCTGCGCGATCTGAACGAGATCGGCGGCTGCCGCGTGTGCGTGGTCGAGGTTGAGGGCTGCGACCAGCTGGTTGCCGCCTGCAACAACTACGTGCTCGATGGCATGGTGGTCCACACCAACAGCCCCAAGGCCCGCGAGGCGCGCCGCACCAACGTGCAGCTGCTGCTTTCGCAGCACGATTCACGCTGCACGAGCTGTGTGCGCAGCGGTAACTGCAACCTGCAGACCATTGCCAACGACCTGGGCATTTTCTATCTGCCGTTTCAAAGGCATTTGGCGGGCGAGGGCTGGGATTTCGATTTCCCCATCATCCGCGAAAACGACAAGTGCATTAAATGCATGCGCTGCATCAAGGTGTGCGAGAGCGTACAGGGCCTAGGGATTTGGGACCTGACCAACCGCGCCACGCATACCGCCGTGGGCACCCGCGGGCGCGTGCCGATCGGCAAGACCGATTGCGTCGCGTGCGGCCAGTGCATCACGCATTGCCCGACGGGCGCGCTGCGCGAGCGCGACGACACCGAGACCGTGTTTGACGCGCTCGCTAATCCCGACAAGATCGTGCTGGTGCAGATCGCGCCGGCCGTGCGTAGTGCTTGGGGCGAGGAGCTCGGCATTCCGCGCGAGGAGGCAACCGTCGAGCGTCTGGCTTGCGCGCTGCGCCGCGTGGGCTTTGAGTACGTGTTCGATACCGATTTCTCGGCCGACCTCACCATTATGGAGGAGGGCTCCGAGCTGCTCGAGCGCCTGGGCGCCGCCGCTAAGGGTGAGGGCGACAGCCGCGGCTGGCCCATGTTTACGAGCTGCTGCCCGGGCTGGGTGCGCTTTGTGAAGGCACGTTACCCCGAGTTTGTCGACAGCCTGTCCACGTCAAAGTCGCCGCAGCAGATGTTCGGCGCTATCGCCAAGACCTACTACGCCAAGATGCTGGGCGTGGAGCCCGAGCGTCTGTTCGTGGTGTCCGTTATGCCGTGCACGGCCAAGAAGGCCGAGTGTGCGCTGCCGAGCATGATGGGCGAGGGCGGCGCGCCCGACGTGGACGTTGCGCTGACGGTGCGCGAGATGGTGCGTATGATCCGCGCGAGCCACGTGAGCGTTGACACGCTGGTCGAGGAGCCGCTCGATACGCCGCTGGGCTTTGGCACGGGCGCGGGCGTGATTTTTGGCGCCACGGGCGGCGTGATGGAGGCTGCCGTGCGCTCGGCATATTACCTGGTGACGGGTAAGAACCCGGATGCCGATTTCTTTACCGACGTGCGCGGCCTGGACGGCTGGAAGGAAGCCGTCGCCGATATCGATGGCACTAAGGTGCGCGTCGCCGTGGCACACGGGCTGGGCAACGCTGAACGTCTGCTCGACGCGATTCGCGACGGCCGTGTGAGCTATGACTTCGTTGAGGTCATGGCGTGCCCGGGCGGCTGCGCCGGTGGCGGCGGTCAGCCCATTCACGACGGCTGCGAGTTGGCAGCCGAGCGCGGTCAGGTGCTCTGGGGCCTCGATGCGAACGCCGAGATTCGCTTCTCGCACGAGAATCCCGATGTTCAGGCGTGCTATAGCGAGTTCTTGGGTGCGCCGCTCTCGCCGCTGGCCGAGGAATTGCTGCATACCGACCATCACGCATGGACGATGCCTAACGAGGGGACGTGCTAGCGATGCGCGCGTTTAATGTTGAGCTGTCGCGCCGGGGGTTTGCCTCGGCGCTCGCCGCGGGCGCGTTGTCGCTCGCGCTGGCTGGCTGTGGCGGCGGAGCTGCGGGGGCGGGGTCCGCCGCGGGCTCGGCTGCCACGGACGGCGCCGGTGCTGTCGCAGAGCCGGTCGAGGTGCACGTCGCCTCGCTCAAGGGGCCGACCTCGATTGGCCTGGTGCAGTTTATGGACCAGGCTGCCGATGGCGAGACGGACAATGCGTTCGACTTTGCGATCAACACTGCCGCCGACGAGATTGTGCCCAAGGTCATTCAGGGCGATATCGATATCGCCCTGGTGCCCGCCAACGTGGCGAGTGTGCTCTACAACAAGACCGAGGGCGCGGTGCAGGTCATCGACATCAACACGCTGGGCGTGCTGAACGTTGTGACGGGCGACGCGAGTGTGGCCTCGTTTGGCGATCTGGCGGGCCATACCGTCTATATGACGGGCAAGGGCACCACGCCGGAGTACGTCATGAACTTCCTGCTGGAGCGCGCGGGCCTGGCCGGCCAGGTGACGCTCGAGTTTAAGAGCGAGCCCACCGAGGTGCTGTCGGCGTTGCTTGTCGACCCGTCCGCCGTGGGCGTGCTGCCGGAGCCGTTCAAGACGGCGGCCATCGCCAAGAGCGAAGGCAAGCTGTCGGCGCCGGTAAGTCTGACCGATGTGTGGGATGAGCTGGCGGGTGACACGGGCTCCCGTTTGCTGACGGGCGTGACCGTGGTGCGCCGGGCCTTTGCCAAGGAACATCCCGAGGCCGTGGCGGAATTCTTGAGCTGCCATGCGGCGAGCGTTGAGGCCGTGAACGCGGCGCCGGCAGACTGGGCTCAGGCCGTGGTCGATGCGGGCATCGTCGATAACGCCGCGATTGCCGAAAAGGCGATTCCCGGGTGCATGCTCGTGTGCCAGACGGGGAAGGATATGAAGGCGGCGCTCGACGGGTATCTGCAGGTGCTGGCTGATGCGGACGCGAGCGCCGTGGGCGGCAAGCTCCCGGCCGATGATTTCTACTACATGGAGTAGCCCGTGCGTGTGTTTGCTCGACAAATGACAGTGCGTGTGAAGGCGGTGGCGGCAGCAGGTGCCGTTGCCGCTTTTTGGCTTGCCGTGTGGGTGCTGGTGGCGGGTCTCGTGGCGCAGCCGTTGATTTTGCCGGGGCCGGGCGCTGTTGTGGTGGCGTTGCTGCGGCTGGTGTGCGATGGCGGTACCTGGGCGATTTTGGCGGGCTCGGGCGCGCGGATACTGGGCGGGCTGGCTCTTGCTGCGGTGTGTGGTGGCGTGCTTGCCGGGATTTCGTCGCGTTCGCGGGCGTTTGCCCGCCTGGTGGCACCGGCGCTTTCGTTTGTTAAGGCGACGCCGGTTGCCTGCGTGGTGGTCCTGCTGCTCATTTGGCTGGGGTCGGCGCGCGTAAGCATTGCGGCGGTCTTTTTGATGGCGCTGCCGGGAGTGTATTTTTCGCTGGTCGAGGGCTTGACGCAAGCGGATAAACCGCTGGAGCAGATGTTTCGTCTGCATGGCGTGCGGGGTTGGCGACTGTTTTGTGCCCACACCTGGCGCGAAGTCCTGCCGTTTGTGCTTTCGTGCGCCCGCGCCGTGATTGGCATGAGCTGGAAGGCCGGCGTGGCGGCGGAGCTGATCGGCATGGCGGTGGGCACCGTGGGTGAGCGCATCTATCAGGCGAAGCTGCTCATCGAGACGGCTGACCTGCTGGCGTGGACCGTGTTGGTCGTGGCGGCATCGTGGGCATGCGAGCGCGTGCTGGTGTGGCTGCTGCGGGCTTCGGGGCCCGCAGCATGGCGTGCTGCTGTGCGGGCGCATGGGCGTTGTCCTCGCGGACGTGCAGGCGGCTCTGCTGGCGGCAGGGCTGCTGCGGAGCTTGCGCTCGCCGTGGGCGATCGCGCTCCCTGGGCTCCGGCGCTCGACGGACTGGTGCTTCGTGTGCCCGCCGGTGGGCGCGCCTGCGTGATGGGCACCTCGGGCGTGGGCAAGTCGACGCTGCTTGCGCTGGCGGCGGGGGAGTGCGCGCCGTGCTCCATGGTGTTTCAGGATGTGCGCCTGGTAGAGGGCGCCTCGGCTTTGGATAACGTGCTGGTGTGCGCCGACGCGCGCGTGGACGCCTCGAGTGCCGCGGCCCTGTTGCGCCTGCTGGTGCCGGGGGTCGATGTGCATGCTCGTGTGGCCGAGCTCTCGGGCGGGCAGCGCCGTCGCGTCGAGATTGCCCGAGCCCTGCTGTGTCCGGGCGGCGCAGTGATTCTGGACGAGCCCTTTACCGGCCTAGATACCGCTGCGCGCGACGCATGCGCCGAGGTCGTGCTCGACTTGCTCGACGGCCGCATGCTGTTGCTTGCTACGCACGATGCCGTCGACGCTCAGGCCCTCAATATCTCGGACATCATCACGCTCTAAATACTTACTCAGCAACAAAATGATCCGTTTTTTCTCCGTCCCCATAGGGTTCGGTATGGTATTCTATCTGCGGGGTAATACTTAGGATTACCAAGTAATACCAACGCAGTAGAAACAAACTCCAGATGCGGGCCAATCGGGTTGCCTTCACAGCCCGTCGCCCAGCCGCGTGGCCCGCATCTATCCGCACCACCGTCGTTTCAAAAAGGAATCGCCATGGCAGAAAACATGACCCCGGTTGTCGCGAAGGTCTTGCCCGAGGAAAAGGCGGCCTTCGCGGCGGCAACCCAACTCGTAGGCACCACGCCGTCCAACGCCATCCGCATGTTCATCGCCGCGTTCAATCGCTGCGGCACCTTCCCGTTCGACATTTCGCCCAGCGGGGCCTTTGGCAAAGACTGTCCCCAACAGCTAGTCGTTGAAGAACGTCCCCAATGACTAGTCGTTGGGAGGAGGTCGGCATGCTCAATGCGCTGGTTTGGGCGCTTGCCTGTTTTGGCGTCGTCGCTGCCGATATTGTCCTGAGCATGGTTTTGTTCTCCGTGCTGGACATCGTGTCGGCGCTGACGGGTTTCCCGATCGACAACCTCGATATTCAATGGTTTCAAGCCGTCGCTCAGACGGCGTCGTTTTTGATGGCGCTGCTATGGTGGCGTTATTTGTGGCCGCGGTCGTTTATCGCGCGCTGGCAAGGTGAGCGTCCGCTTGGCGGGGGAGTGCGTAGCGCGTGGAAGCGCATTGCCTGCGTTATCGTGATCGGCTTGGCACTGCAGGTGGTCGTTGGCTACGTGACCGACGCCGTACTGTCATTGTTGCCCGAGGCCGCGGCCGATTACAGTGAACTTGTCGAGGAAACAGGCATGGGCGACACCAGCTATCTCGCCGTCCTGACTACGGTGCTCGGCGCTCCGTTTTGCGAGGAGCTGCTGGTGCGCGGCATCATCTTTGAGTTTTCGCTGCGTGCGTTTAATCCACAGTGCCGTTCGCTCTGGAAGCGCCGGCGCCGCGCGAACGCGCAGGACGGCGCCATAGTGCCCTGGGCGGCCCCGAGTACCTGGGGAGTCGCCGCGGCAATCGTGCTGCAGGCGGCGGTCTTCGGCTTTATGCACATGAACTGGGTGCAGGGCTGCTACGCGGGCGCTGCCGGCCTCATTTTTGGTTGGGTGTTCGTGACGACCGGAAAGCTCCGCTACACGATCCTGCTGCACTTTGCCTTTAATGCCGGGTCGTATCTCATGGGGCTGCTGTGGTTTGTGAGCACACCGCTCGACCTTGTGGTCACGGTTGGCATCGCCGGCTTTGTGTTGGTAGAGGCGATGCGCTCGCTGCTTCGATTGTGCATTCCCGTGTCGCGCGAAGCTGATCGGTCTGAGTAATAACGCCTTTAATTAGACCGATGCGTCCTGAACACACCTGGCGTTTCGCCGAATGCTTCTTTAAATTTTGAGTAAAAGAATGACATGTTGGAGATGCCGACTTTTCGGGCTACATACTGCACGCTGCGCTCGGTGTTATTGAGAAGATATGCCGCCTCTGTGAGCTGCTGGTTGAGCTTGATTTGCGAAAACGTTTTGCCGGTTTTTTGCTTGATCAAGCTGCTGAGATAGCTGGTGCTATAACCCGTATCGCTCGCAATGCTTTCGAGTGTGCAGTCGCCGTAGCTTCGCTCAATATGATTCAGAATCGACACGATGCGTTCGTCCGACATGATCGCCTGGTTATCAGTTGCGGAGCGTCGGTACAGTCCTCGAATGAGAACAAGGAATAGGCTGACGGCGAGGTGCCTCATGAGTTCATTGGAATAGGCATCTTTAAAGTGATATTCGATAAAGAGCATCTCGATGAGGCGTCGCGCATGTCGGGCGTATTCCTCTGGAAGAATGAGATATTTTCGGGCCTCGCGGTTTTTGGACACAAAATCAAATAGAAGATTCGTTAATGGTGACGCGCCGGGTAGCTGGCTCAGGAACAACGAATCGAACATTTCTTTTTTGAAGACGATCGAAATGACGATATCATGCTCGCCCTTAACGTATGGAACGCTTCTGACTACGCCGGTGTTGCAAATGAGCACGTCGCCCTTTTTAAGGAGTAGTCGCCGTCCGTTGACGATAAACGTGCAGACGCCGTCGTACACGTAGTTAAGCTCCATATCCCGATTGATATGAGGAGGAATATCGGTAAAGCGCGACTCCTTGATAAGACCCACGGGGTTTTCGTCGAGAGTTTCTTTCCAATCAAACAGATAGACCTCTTCGCCGTTAATGGTTGTGGTTTCCACCCTGTTATATCGCGGGCTGAGCTCTCCCGGATGTGTGCGATGCCACTCTTCGGTCTCGGTATGCGTATAGAGCAGCTGTTTGAGATTCGAATCCATGGGGTGCTCCAGGGGTGAACGGTAGAATCGATGCCTTAAACGGTATTATAGCTAAAAAAATGTTATAAACCCACGCTTTCTGTGCGATATCTTATGCATCTTGTTCTTCCTAGTATTGGGTTATCCGCTGGAGCATCCGATCAAGGAGGGCAAATGAGTAAGTTAAAACATGGGTTTGACTCCGACTTTTTATGGGGCGGAGCCATATCGTGCTCGCAGGCCGATGGTGCCTGGAATGAGGGCGGAAAGGGAAAGTCGACGCAGGATTGTCGATGGCTGGATGGTACCTGGACTCATGACCAGATTGAGGACAAGCATCAAAACAACCCCTTCTGCCATGACGAACTAATGAACGCTCTCGCAGATGATGGTGTTGAGTTCTACCCGTTTAGGCGCGGTAACGACTTCTATCATCACTACCGTGAGGACATCGCGCTTTTTGCGGAGATGGGCCTCAAGCTGTTCCGCACCTCTATTTGCTGGAGCCGAATCTATCCTAACGGAGATGATCTTGAGCCTAACCGCGAAGGCATCGAGTGGTATCGAAGCATGCTGGGTGAGTGCAAAAAGCACGGCATTAAAACCTTCGTCACCATGCTCCACTATGACATCCCGGTAAATCTTGTCACCACATATGGGGGATGGAAGAATCGCAAGACGATTGATTTCTTCGCCCGCTATGTCGAGACAATCGTTACGGAATTGGGCGATCTGGTCGATTTCTGGCTGCCTTTTAACGAGTTCAATGCAGCGCGTTTTTCGCCTTGGGACGGGGTCTGTCTGGTCAAAGACGAAGAGGGGGAGAACTTCGATCGAGCCATCTTCCAGTGCCTGCACCACGAGTTCGTTGCCAATGCGCGTGCCGTCGAGATTGTCCATCGTCTTTCGCCCGATACTCCCGTTGGCGGCATGATCGCTCGATTCTGTACGTATCCCGCCACCTGCCGTCCCGAAGATAACATGCAGGCTATTCACGACGACCAGTATTCCAACTGGTTCTATACGGACGTGATGGCTCGTGGAAAATACCCCGCTTATATGAATCGCTATTTCGACGCGTGCGATATCGAGATTCAAATGGAGCCGGGCGATGAAGGGCTCATCGCTCGCAACACGGTCGACTTCCTGGCCTTCTCGTACTACTTTTCCCAGGTATCCACCTGCGATCAGGGATGGGAGAAGACTGCGGGAAATCTGGTCATGGCAAACAAGAACCCTTATCTCGAGACGAGTGAGTGGGGCTGGCAGCTCGATCCCATTGGCCTGAGGGTTACCCTTAACCAGATGTATGACCGCTATGGGCTGCCCCTGTATATCGCCGAGAACGGCCTCGGTACATCTGATGTAGTCGAGGAGGATGGCAGCATCCACGACGAGTATCGAATCGATTATTTGCGCCAGCACATAAAGTGCCTTAAGGAAGCAGTGATCGATGGCGTTGACGTGCGCGGATACATGATCTGGGGATTCATTGACCTTGTTGCCTGCGGTCCTCTTACGATGGACAAGCGCTACGGGCTTATCTATGTCGATCTGGATAATTGCGGCAACGGCACTGCGGAGCGCTCGCGTAAAGACTCTTTCTATTGGTATCAGAAATGTATCGCCACTAATGGCGAGGATCTTGGGTAGGAGTGATTGTCGTGGCAGACAAGAAGGAACTGGCCGCTCGTGTCCTCGAGCTCGTGGGCGGCGCCGATAACGTTGTTATGGCAACGCACTGCATTACAAGGCTGAGGTTCAACCTGAAGGACGATAGCAAGGCAGACCTGGAGGCCCTTAAGACGCTTGACGGCGCCTTGGGCGCGCAGGTTAAAGACGGGCAGTGGCAGGTTATCATCGGCGGCAGCGTGGGGTCGGTATATGACGAATTGGAGCCCATGCTTGGCGACAGGATGGGTGGCGAGGTCTCCGCCGACGCCGAGCAGCCTGAGCTCCAAAAAGGTTCGGCTCGCGTATTCGATATCATCACCGGCATCTTCTCCGCTATCATTCCCGCACTGGTGGCGGGAGGCATCGTAAAGGGCATCCTGGCTGCTATCGCGGCTTTTGGAATCGACACGGGTGCCGGCGACTTTGCGATATTCAATATGATTTCGGATATCCCGTTCTACTTCTTGCCGTTTTTGCTGGCAATGTCTACAGCTGATAAGTTCCGAGTCAACCGTTCGCTTGCGCTTTGTGTTGCCGGATCGCTGATGTACCCGACTATTGTCAACGCTGTCGGTACGGGCGAGACGCCTCTTGCGTTGTTCGGTTTTACGGTGCCGATTTTTAGCTACGCCGATTCCGTGTTCCCGGTCATCTTTGGCGTCATTGGCTTGTCTTTTGTATATCGCGCAATCGACAAAGTCGTGCCGGATCTCTTTAAGCTCGTTGTCGTTCCGGCGCTCTCCCTTGCTATCGTGATTCCGGTCAACCTGTTTGTGCTCGCCCCGATTGGTGCCTGGTGCGGTCTTGGTCTTGCCAACGGTATCGTTTGGCTATTCTCGACGTTAGGTCCCGTTGCCGGTTTTCTGCTGGGCTTCTTTATGCCGCTTATCGTGCTCTTTGGCATGCACCAGTCGACGAGCCCCATCCAGATTTCCAATATCGCAACGCTGGGGTATGACTATCTGCTCCCGATCTCTTTCTGCCATAACCTCGCCGAAAGCGGTGCGTCTTTTGGTGCAGCTCTGCGCATGACCGACGAAAAGCTCAAGTCCGCTGCAATGACGTGCGCCTTCTCAGCATTTATGGGAATTTCCGAGCCCGCCTTGTTTACCGTTCAGGTTCCTAACAGGACTCCGCTTATCGCTGCGATGATTGCGGATGGCATTGGCGGCGCGCTCACCGTTGTTCTGGGCGCTAAGTGCTTCGGCTTTGTTATGCCTGGCATTACCTCGTTGCCCGTTTATGCCGATCCAAGCGGCAATCCCATGAACCTGATCATGATTGTCGTCTGCATCGCTTTGACTTGGGTTATCTCTGCGGCGCTCTCGTTTGCGCTCTATGGTCGTTTCGACAAAAAGTAACAACGTCTTGAGATAGACAATATTAATCGGCCGCTCGCCGGGGAATCGTTCTGCGACGCCCCGGCGAGCGGCATTTTATTGGTGGGGCGTGTCGTGTCGCCAACGGCGGCATGCCGCCTCGCCGCGCTAGTTGCGACGCCCGCCTGCGTTGGCGCCCTGTCGTCCCTGCGCCGCGCGGTTGCGGCCCGCGGTGTTCTGCGCTCGCGACATGCCGCCGTGGCCCTTGCTGCCTTTGGGTCCCTTGCCGGCGGCGCCACCGTGTGGCTTGCCGCCCTTCTTGCCGGTGCCATGCCCACCGCCAGCAGATGTCTCGCCCGGGCGTGGCGGCACGGGGCGAATCAGGCAATGCTTGGTGTAGCCGATCAGGTCGCGACGGCCAGCCTTTTCCAGCGCCTCGCGTACCAGCTTGTAGTTCTCGGGCTTGCGATACTGGATGAGCGCGCGTTGCATGGCCTTCTCGTGCGGGTCGCGCGCCACATAGATCGGTTTCATGGTGCGCGGGTCCACGCCGGTGTAGTACATGCACGTCGACATGGTGGACGGGGTGGGGTAGAAGTCCTGCACCTGTTCGGGCATGTAGCCCATGTCGCGCACGGCTTCGGCAAGGTCCACGGCTTCCTTCATGGTCGAGCCGGGGTGGCTCGAGATTAGATACGGCACCACGTACTGCTTGAGTCCGTATTCGCGGTTCAAGCGTTCAAATTTGCGGCAGAACGCGTCGTAGACGGCTCGGCTCGGCTTGCCCATCACTGACAGCACCGCATCGCTCACGTGCTCGGGCGCTACGCGCAGCTGGCCTGAGACATGATGCTCCAGCAGCTCGCGCAAAAACTCGTCCGAGGCATCGGCCATGGTGTAGTCAAAACGGATGCCGCTGCGCACGAAGACCTTTTTGACGCCCGGCAGCTGGCGCAGGTCGCGCAGCAGCTGCGTGTAGCCGCTCTCGTCGACCACCATGTTCTTGCATACGCTCGGCCACAGGCAGCGCTTGTTCTTGCACACGCCGTGCTTGAGCTGCTTGTCGCAGGCAGGACGGCTAAAGTTGGCCGTCGGTCCTCCCACGTCGTTGATGTAGCCCTTAAACTCGGGATCGCGCGTGAGCAGCTCGGCCTCGCGCATAATCGAGTCGTGGCTGCGCATCTGCAGCACGCGGCCCTGGTGGAAGGTGAGCGCGCAAAACGAGCACTCGCCAAAACAGCCGCGGTTGGAGCTAATGGAAAACTTGATCTCGGCAAAGGCCGGCACGCCGCCCGCTGCGTCGTAGTCGGGATGCCAATCGCGTGCGTAGGGGAGTTCGGCCACCTCGTCCATCTCGTCGGTGGTGAGTGTTGCCGACGGCGGGTTCTGCACCACATAGACGCTGTTGGGGTAGGGCTCTACCAGACGATGTCCGGTGATGGGGTCCATGTTCTGCTGCTGCACGTTAAAGCTGCGCGCGTAGTTGAGCTTGTCGGCGGCAAGGTCGTCCCAGCTGGGCAGCAGGTCGTAGTCGTAGACCTCGTCGAGCGAACTCGTGCGGTAAACGGTGCCGTTGATATAGGTGATCTGATCGACGGGCAGCCCCGCGTCGAGCGCGTCGGCGATCTCGACAATCGCGTGCTCGCCCATGCCGTAGATGAGGATGTCGGCGCCCGAGTCGAGCAGCACCGAGCGCTTGAGCTTATCCTGCCAGTAGTCGTAGTGGGCCAGGCGGCGCAGGCTCGCCTCGATGCCGCCGATGATGATGGGGGCGTCCTTGAACGTCTGACGGATGAGATTGCCGTAGACCGTGACGGCACGGTTGGGGCGGTGACCTTCCTCGCCGCCGGGGGTATAGGCGTCGGTGTGGCGGCGGTGCTTGGTCACCGAATAGTGGTTGACCATGGAGTCCATGTTGCCGGCACTGACCAAAAAGCCCAGGCGCGGCTCACCGAGCACGCTGATGCTGGCGGGATCGGTCCAGTCGGGTTGGCAGATGATGCCCACTTTGTAGCCGTGCGCGTCGAGTACGCGGCTGATGATGGCCATACCAAAGCTGGGGTGGTCCACGTAGGCGTCGCCGCAGATGTAGACGAAGTCACACTGGTCCCAACCGCGCGCGTCCATATCGGCGCGGCTGACGGGGAGGAACTTATCGCGGCCCGGGCGCCAGGGACGGGCGGGCGCTGCCGGGGTATGAGCGGCGTGGCCGCCCTGGGCCTTGCCGCCGCGCTTTTGCTGCTGGCCCTGTTTGCCCTGCTGACTGCGCTGGTTATTCTGAGCGTGCTGAGGCTTTTTTGCCACGATCCCTCCCGGTGTTTGTATGCTGCACGTAATTGTAACCAGTCTTTTTGGGACGGGGCTAAAAAGACTGGTTGAGTACATGGGCTGGCGGATCGGCGTGTCGATGCGGGTGCCGTTTGTTTCCAGACTGTGTATCCCCGTGTCGAAGGAGCCGTCTCGCGCGCACGCCATGTTGTCAATGGGTTACAGTATGAACGGCGGCTATGTTTCCGCCAACGCACGAGAGGGTCGTCAACAAGGAGGATGCACGACGATGCAGCGTGCCAAACAGATATCGGAGTCTATTGAGCTGGGCATCATCTTGGCGCTCGCCGGTGGCTTTATGGACGTTTATTCGTACATTGGGCGCGACCATGTTTTCGCCAACGCGCAGACGGGCAACATCTTGTTGGTGGGCGTGAGCATCTCGGAGGGCAACTGGGCACTTGCGGGGCGCTACTTCTTCCCTGTGGTGTCGTTTGCCGTGGGCATTATGCTTGCCGACCTGGTACACGAGCGGTTTGGCAGCGTGATCCACTGGCGTCAGGTGACGGTGTTCTTTGAAGCCGTCATCTTGCTGGGCGTGAGCTTTATCCCCGGTGGCGGTTACAACCTGCTCGCCAACTGCCTCACCTCGTTTGCCTGTGGCATGCAGGTCGAGAGCTTCCGCAAGATCCACGGTCACGGCATCGCTACGACCATGTGCATCGGTAACCTGCGCAATGCGCTGCAAAACGTGGACGATTACATCATCACCCACAAGCGCGGCTTTTTGGAAAACGGCGTGCTGTACTTTGGCGTGATCTTTACCTTTGTGTTTGGCGCCGTGTTGGGCAACTGGTGTATTGAGCGTATGGGCCTGCACGCCATCGTCGTGGCGAGCTTGCTGCTGTTTGTCGCGTTTGCCATCATGTTCATCGACCGCGAGCGCGACTTGCGCTTACGTTGGAAGGTTGCGGCCGAGGCTTGGAAAGAGGGCTGCCGAAAGTAACCGAATGCGGCAAAGGGGCTGTCCCTTTGCCGCAATATTTTTCATCGTCTGTTGAAACGCTTTAAATAGTTTGACGTTCTCACGCGTTTTTTGTTTCAAAAGCGTTAGGATGGGACTTATAGCGTGGGGCGTAATGGATGCCCCGCACACGATGGGAGGCTATCAATGGCTAATCGTTTCGTTCTCAATACCATCTCTTATCATGGTTCCGGCGCCATCAAGGAGATCCCCGGCGAGCTCCAGCGTCGCGGCTACAAGAAGATCTTCGTCTGCTCCGACCCCGATCTGGTCAAGTTTGGCGTTACCGCTAAGGTGACCGACGAGCTCGACGCCGCCGGCATCGCTTGGAGCCTCTACTCCGAGATCAAGCCCAACCCCACGATTCAGAACGTCAAGGACGGCGTCGAGGCCTTCAAGGCCGCCGAGGCTGACGCTATCGTGACCATCGGTGGCGGCTCCTCCATGGACACCGCCAAGGCCATCGGCATCATCATCAACAACCCCGAGTTCGCCGATGTCCGCAGCCTCGAGGGCGTTGCTCCCACTAAGAACCACGCCGTGTTCACCATCGCCGTGCCGACGACCGCCGGTACCGCTGCCGAGGTGACCATCAACTACGTCATCACCGACCCCGAGAAGGTCCGCAAGTTCGTGTGCGTCGACACCAACGACGCCCCCGAGGTCGCCGTCGTCGACCCCGACATGATGGCTTCCATGCCCGCCGGCCTGACCGCCTCCACCGGCATGGACGCTCTGACCCACGCCATCGAGGGCTATACCACCAAGGGCGCTTGGGAGCTCTCCGACATGTTCCACTTTGAGGCCATCAAGCTGATCAGCGAGAACCTACGCGACTCCGTTGCCGAGGCCAAGTCCGGCCAGCCCGGCTCCGGCCGCGAGGGCATGGCCCTTGGCCAGTATGTCGCCGGCATGGGCTTCTCCAATGTTGGCCTGGGCATCGACCACGCCATGGCTCACACCCTGTCCGCTCACTACGACACCCCGCACGGCGTCGCTTGCGCCATGCTGCTGCCGATCGCCATGGAGTTCAACAAGCCGGTTTGCGCCGAGCGTCTGGCCAAGGTTGCCGTCGCCATGGGCGTTGACACCACGGGCATGAGCACCGACGAGGCTGCCGACGCCGCTATCGCCGCCGTCAAGCAGCTTTCCGCCGACGTGAATATCCCGCACGTCTGCGAGGCCATGAAGGCTGACGAGATCGAGGTCCTGGCCAAGGACGCCATGGCCGACGCTTGTTTCCCGGGTAACCCGCGCGAGGCGACGCTCGACGACGTCATCGAGCTCTTCAAGAAGATCTGCCCGGTTGCCTAACCCAGTTTGGTGGTCCTTCGCCCGTAGGCGTATGGTCTTTTGACTTGCCGCTGGCCCCGCCGTGCTACGCATGGCGGGGCTTTTTGTGCTGCGTCGATGCCCTGAGACGGGCAAAACCAAGGTGTACTGCCCGCTACGGATAGGTGGTGCACTTCCCAGCGTGCATTTTTGGGAGTATTCAGCAAGCTCTTAAAAATGCATAACGTTTTGAATGGCCCGTAGTGGCCCGCAGGCGCCCATCGACAGCCATTGCGGGTGGGCTATCGATGAGTGGAGGGGGTTGTTACTGAGTTTCTGCTTTGCGACGACCCGCAACACTGCTGTAACCGCGTCGTTTTGTCGTTCGCGATGGGGTCGTTGGGGCCCACGATGCTGAATACTCCGTTTTTTGCACGGCCCAAGGTGGGGTACCCTGAGACGAAGCAAAAAGATTCCTCATTTCTATGCAGATACCGATAGGATTTATGCAAGATTGGGATCGTAAGCCGTGCTCGTGCGCAAAATCGGCGCGAGGACGTCTGGAGGTGGCTCGGCTCCCAGAGCCTTGCGCGTGCAGAACGGTTAAAATCGGGACTCGGTCTTAGTTTTGCTTGGAAGGATGCACATGGCTTCTGTAATCGATGCTTCTCTAGAGGAGACGCTCTCCTATATCGCGGGACAGCTTAAGACGCTGACTTCTATTGCTTCGCCGACGGGCTATACCCGTGCGGCGACTGATTATCTGATGGAGACGCTGCGCGATATGGGGTTTGGGCCTGAGCGTTCTAATAAGGGTAACGTGCTCGTTGAACTTGGTGGCGAGGGTGAGCCGCTCGTACTGGCGAGCCATGTCGATACCCTGGGCGCCATGGTGCGCTCCATTAAGGACAATGGCCGCCTGCGTCCCACGACGCTTGGTGGGCACCAGTGGTCTACGGCCGATGGCGAGAACTGCACTGTCTACACGCGTGACGGCAATGTGTACACGGGCGTGGTTCTCAATACCGAGCCTTCGGCGCACGTTGCCGACGAGCCGGTCAAGACCGTCGAGAAGAACATGGAGATCCTGCTCGACGAGAACGTCGACAGCAAGGACGATGTGCTCGAGCTGGGTATTCAGACCGGCGACATCATCGCTATGGATCCGCGTACCACGGTGACGGAGAGCGGCTACATTAAGAGCCGCTTCCTGGATGACAAGCTTTCGGCCGCCATTTTGCTGGGCTTGGCGCGTGCCGTCGCCGCTGGTGAGGTGACGCTTTCGCGTAAGGTTTCGCTGCTCTTTACCGTGTACGAGGAGGTGGGCCACGGCGGCGCCTTCGTGCCGGCCGACACGCGCGAGATGATCAGCGTTGACATGGGCTGCGTGGGCGACGACCTAGGCTGCACCGAGCACATGGTGTCGATCTGCGCCAAGGATTCGGGCGGTCCGTACAACTACGACCTGGTGACCACGCTGTCCAATATCGCGCGCGAGCTTGAGCTCGATTACGCTATCGACGTGTACCCGCATTACGGCTCGGACGTTGAGGCCACGCTTTCCGCCGGCTACGACATCCGTCACGGCCTGATCGGCCCCGGCGTGTACGCGAGCCACAACTACGAGCGCAGCCACATGGACGGCGTGCGCAACACCTACGAGCTCGTCCGCGCCTACGTACAGCGCTAACGATGCAGCGGCCTCGGCTGATACGGCAGTACCGACCGAGGCCGTCCTCTCTAAGTCGCGGTGAAATAGGGACTGTTTGGCGGTTTTAAACGCTTAAACAGTCCCTATTTCACCGCAATTTATGAAGGGGATGGGGCTACTTAAGTGCGCCGGTCACCGTGCCGCCGCCGAGGACGATGTCGCCGCGATAGACTACAACGGCCTGGCCGGGGGCGATGGCTCGCTGCGGCTCGTCAAAAGTTAGCAGCATTTGCCCGTCTTCGCCACGTGCAAGGGTCGCTGCCTGGTCCTTTTGACGGTAGCGGTACTTGGCGCCCACGCGAATGCCGCCGGCATCCAGCTCTGCCTCCATGTGGTCGGCAGGGGCGCTCCAGATCCAGTCGTTGGCCGTGAGCGCTGTGGCCGCCAGGTCCTCGGCCTCGCCCAGATGCACGGTGTTGTTGGAGGCGTCGACGCCCGTTACGTACACGGGATGCGCCATCGCGACGCCCAGGCCCTTGCGCTGGCCGATGGTATAGCGCAGCGCGCCGTTGTGGCGTCCGACCACGCTGCCGTCGCGCCACACAATGTCGCCCAGCGCAGCGGGATGTCCGCAGCGGCGCTCGATATAGCCCGCGTAGTCGCCGTCCGCGATAAAGCAGATATCCTCGCTTTCGGCCTTCTTGGCGTTGATGAAGCCCTGTTCGTCGGCTATACGGCGTACGTCGCGCTCCTTGTCCAGGCCTGCCAGCGGAAAGATCGTGCGCGACAGCCGCTCCTGCGTAAGCGAATACAAAAAGTAACTCTGGTCTTTTTTGGGGTCCTCGCCGCGATGCAGCTGCCAGGTGCCGTCGGGCGCCTGGCTCGTTTTGGCATAGTGGCCCGTGGCGATGTAGTCGCAGCCCATATCCAGCGCCGCATCCAGCAACGCGCCAAACTTAATGTGGCGGTTGCAGATGATGCACGGGTTGGGCGTCAGCCCTTCCTGGTAGGCGGTCACAAAGCGCTCGATCACGTTGCGGTCGAAGGTTTGCTGCAGGTCGAGCACATGGTGGGGTATCCCCAGGCGCTCGGCGACGGCCTTTGCATCGGCGATGTCGCGGTCGACCTTACTCATGCCCGTGACGGGATCGGGCGCGGGGCAGGTGAGGCGCATGGTGGCACCGACACATTCGTAACCCTGACTTTTGAGCAGATACGCGGTCACGCTGGAATCGACGCCGCCGCTCATGGCGACGAGCACGCGCTTATTGTACATGGGGAGGTTCTCCTTGGTGGCATGTGGCCAAAAAAGAAAAGCGGCGCGGGAGGCTGGTTCCGCGCCGCAGACATTGTAGCAAGTTCGGGCGTCCTGTGGGACACCCTGTTGGGATGAGCTCAGCTGCCAGAAGAGAGGGGAGACCGGCGTGCCTTGGACTCGTTCTAAGAACGAGAAGCTCTAGTCCTGGAAGAGCGCCGTGGACAGGTAGCGCTCGCCGGTGTCGGCGAGCAGCGCCACGATGGTCTTACCCTCGTTCTCGGGGCGCTTGGCCAGCTGCAGCGCGGCCCACACGGCGGCGCCGGACGAAATGCCCACGAGCACGCCCTCCTTGTGGCCCACGGCGCGGCCGGTGGCAAAGGCGTCGTCGTTCTCGACGGGGATGATCTCGTCATAGACCTGGGTATCGAGGACGTCGGGCACAAAGCCGGCGCCGATACCCTGGATCTTGTGCGGGCCGGCCTGGCCCTTAGAGAGTACCGGGGAGGTGGCGGGCTCGACGGCGACAACCTGAATCTGGGGGTTCTGCTCCTTGAGGAACTCGCCCACGCCGGTCACGGTGCCGCCGGTGCCAACGCCGGCGACGAAGATGTCGACCTTGCCGTCGGTGTCATCCCAGATCTCGGGGCCGGGCGTGGCCTTGTGGATGGCGGGGTTGGCGGGGTTCACAAACTGGCCGGCGATAATGCTGTTGGGAGGCTCCTTCTGCAGCTCCTCGGCCTTGGCGATAGCGCCCTTCATGCCTTTGGAGCCGTCGGTGAGCACGAGCTGTGCGCCGTATGCCTGCATAAGCTTGCGGCGCTCGACGGACATGGTCTCGGGCATGGTGATGATCACCTTGTAGCCGCGGGCCGCTGCCACCGAGGCGATGCCGACGCCGGTGTTGCCGCTCGTGGGCTCGATGATGGTGTAGTCGCCGCCGCGAACGAGCTTGCCGGCCTTCTCGGCCTCGTCAATCATGTTCTTGGCGACGCGGTCTTTAACGGAACCTGCGGGGTTGAAGTATTCGAGTTTGACGAGCACACGAGCCTTGAGGTCCTCGTCGGCCTCAAAGTGAGTGAGCTCCAGGAGCGGGGTGTGGCCGATAAGCTGATCGATAGACGTGTAAACCTTGCTCATGGTGAACCTCCAAAGTGTTCAAGTTGCTGGTTGCCGTGTGGTTTCACGGTGCGTGTAGCAGCTAAACCCATAAACCTTATAGGTTGTGCGTTTAGCTGTTGGGAAGCATACTAGATACTAAAGCCTAGTAATGCAATAGGAAATAGAAGATTATTACGAGTCGATTAACCATCTTGACCGGAACGGGTATTTTCAAAACCAATTTTTCGGCTAGAATTTCTACGGACTAAATGACCGAAAGGCAGCACTATACATGTTGGTTTCTACTAAGGGCAGATATGCCCTGCGCGTTATGGTCGATCTGGCCGAGCACCAGGCGGCCGGTCGCATCCCGCTTAAAGAGATCGCGGCGCGACAGGGGATTTCCGAGAAATATCTCGAGAACATCTTGGCTACGCTCGTGCGCGCCAACATGCTTTCGGGCATGCGTGGCAAGGGCGGTGGCTACGTGCTCACGCGCCCGCCCGAGCAGTACACGGTGGGCGAGATCTTGCGCCTGACCGAGGGTAGTCTGGCGCCGGTCGCCTGCCTGGATGGCGACTGCAAGGGATGCTCGCGTTCGGATGAGTGCCCCACGCTCGACGTGTGGAAGAACCTGGACAAGCTCATCAACGACTATCTCGATGGTGTGACACTCGATCAACTTGTCGCTCCCAACCATGGTTACGACTACGTCATCTAACCTACACCTGCCATGTGGGGACGGGGCGGAAATGGTAGATTCTCTCGTCCTTTGAGACCTGATAAATAAGAAGGCCGCCCATTTTTGCGATGGGCGGCCTTCGTTTTGGGCTGTTGAGACGGGCGCGGCCGGAATGGCCGTTTTAGTCCTCGGCAATACTATCGAGGATGCTGCGCATGATGGACACCAGAATGCTGCCCATAAAGGCCGAGCCAAAGCTTGCGATGGAGATGCCGACGCCCAGCAGGTTGATCGACAGGTAACTCGCGAGTTCGAGCATAAAGCTGTTGAGCACGAGCTGGAAAATGCCCAGCGTAATGATCGTGAGCGGCAGCGAGATGACCGTCAGGAACGGCTTGACGAACGAATCGACGATGTTCAGGAACAGTCCCACGAAGGCGAAACAGACCCAGGCCTCGGCAAAACCGAAGGGCTGGATGCCGGGAACGAGGAACGTGGCAATCGCGATGGCGATCGAGGTAAAGAGCCAGTTAAGCATAAAGCGCATGGTGTGAATCCTTTCTTGCGCAGGGTGCGTTGGTGTCGCGTGAAGCGGCTTGCTGCGGCAGCTTGGACGGCCGCGCGGGTGTGTCGCCTTGTTCGGCCGCCCATTGTCTCAGATATTCGTGGAGCTTGCGTGCGCATTCGGTTTCAAAACGGCGTTCGTCCTAAAAAACGTGCCGCTGGCAGAGAGTCTTGTCGCTTTAGTTTGGTGGTGTGCTACACTGCTACGGGCAAATGGCCCATGCATAGTTTTATTGCATATTACGGGTGAACGATGCCCGATGTCAGTATCAACTTCGATGCCTTTTGGCGGGTTTGGCGGTGATCGATGAACATCGAGAACATGTTTGACAAGCCTGATGTCAAGCAGCTGGTCCACGCATTTAGTCTTTTGGATGACGAGAAGGATATCCAGGCGTTTTTAACCGATATCTGCACGCCGCGCGAGATTTGCGATCTTTCGCAACGCTTGCAGGTCGCGCGTTATCTGGATGAGGGCGAGCCCTATGTTGAGGTTCAGGCCCGCACGGGCGCTTCGTCCACCACGGTGAGTCGTGTTTCCAAGGCGCTCAACGGCGAGTACGGTGGCTATCGCAAGATCCTCATCAAGCTGGAGGATGGCGAGTAGGCCAACGGCAACAAACGAATCAGCTGGAGCCGCCCCTTCGGGGGCGGTTTTTGTGTGTCGAAATTGATCCCTTGGGGACGGAAGAAAACGGATTATCGAGGGGACCTGGTGCATTGGGGCCAGGTTGTCCGCGCGGGCGGGTAGGATAGATGCGTTGAATATTGCGAACAGTTTGAGTGGAGGACCATGCCTGTTCGAATCTATACCACAAATGCCGGCACGGATTTGAGCGATGCCGAGGCGGCGCTGCTGGCCGACCTGGTTGCCCGCCACGGGCGCGCCGTGTTGCTGGCGCCAACATTTGCCGAGCTCGACCTGTGCCGTCATGATGTGGCAGAAGCTGGGGTTTCGCTGGGTATCGACTACAAGACCCCTTCGTCGTGGCTCCGCTCGCTGTGGGAGCTTATGGGCGATGGCCGCAACTTTGTGGATAACCTTCAGCGCCAGATGCTGTTCTCGGACATGATCGACCGCCGCGACGACGCTGCTCTGCAGCCGCTCTCGCGCAGCCAGGGCACGGTACGCATGCTTGCGCGTATGGCCCGCGACGTGTTGCCGGGCGTGGCGGGGACGGGCGACGAGCGCTGCCGCGCTGCCGCCTCTCAGCCCGAGCCCAAAAGCGATGCCGAGGCTCGTGTGTTTGAGCTTTTGTGTGCCTACGCGGGCGGTTTGGACCGTCGAGACATGGTTGAGCCCTGCGAAGCCGCCGATATGATGGCAGAAGCCCTAGCGAACAACCTGCCGGCGTGCGCCCGCGCCGTATGCGTGCGCGGTATCACGTCGTTTACGCACGGTCTACTCGAGCTGCTGTCCGCCGTGGCGAACAATGGGGGAGAGGTCGTCGTGCTGCTCGCTTGCGAGCAGGCGGCGATGCGCGAGGACCTGGCTGCCGCCTTTGATGCCCGCGGTGTGCTGTTTGAGGCCGCGCCGCTGGGGGAGGGTGCCG
>WGSR01000070.1 GCA_014871545.1 Collinsella sp.
CGTATCTTTCCAAACAGCAAAGCGGACAGGGTGCCCGCGATTCGCATGTACGAAAGGAAGATCATGCTCGATCAGGCTTATTCTCGTCGTCAGTTCCTCGGCCTCGCTGGTGGCCTCGCCAGCATCGTGGGCCTCGGTCTCGTTGGTTGTGGCGGCTCCGGCGCATCCGACGCCGCCGACAAGGGCAGCGCCGCCGCTGCCGAGTCCGTCTCCGGCGAGGTGACCTACGACGGTGCCTCCTCGTTCCAGGCTCTCGTCGAGGCTGCTGCCGAGAAGTTCATGGATGCCAACCCCGACGTCTCCATCTCCGGCTCGGGCAACGGTTCGGGCAAGGGTCTGACCGCTGTCGCCGCTGGCACCGTCACCATCGGTAACTCCGACGTCTTCGCCGAGACCAAGCTCGAGGCCGACCAGGTCAAGAACCTCGTCGACCACGAGGTCGCCGTCGTTGGCATGGGTCCCGTCGTCTCCAAGAACGTGACGGTCGACGACCTGTCCCTCGAGCAGCTCAAGGGTATCTTCTCCGGCCAGATCACCAACTGGAAGGAGGTCGGCGGCGACGACGTCAAGATCGTCGTTCTCAACCGCAAGGCTGGCTCCGGCACCCGTGCCACCTTCGAGGCCGCCGTTTTTGGCGACGAGGCCGTCGACTTTAAGGGCGACGCCGAGCTCGACAAGTCCGGCGATGTCCAGACTCAGATGGGCAGTACCGACAACGCCATCTCCTACCTCGACTTCTCGCACTTCGATGACTCCAAGTTCAACGCCATCAAGGTCGAGGGCGTCGAGCCCAAGAGCAAGAATGTCACTGATGACTCCTTCAAGATCTGGGCTACCGAGCACATGTACTGCTCCAAGGACGCCGACGAGGCCACCAAGGCCTTCCTGGAGTTCATGCTTTCCGACGACGTCCAGGGCAAGCTCGTCGAGGAGCAGGGCTTCATCCCCGTCTCTGCCATGAAGGTCGTCAAGGACGCCAGCGGCAAGGTCTCTGCTAAATAAGTAATCGCCCCGGAAAGGTTTGCAATGGCAAAACAGCTGCCAAAGCGCGACCTTGAGAACGTGGGCCTGGGCGTCACGGGCGCGTGCGTAGCGCTCGTGACGCTTGTCGTTGCCGCGCTCATCTTTATGGTCGCCCAAAAGGGCCTCTCGGCTTTTGTCAAGGACGGCGTCTCGGTCGTCGAGTTTTTCACCGGCACCAAGTGGGACCTGGCCAACACAGCCGAAAACGGCCTGCCCTATACCGGCGCCCTGCCCCTGATCGTCACCTCGTTTGCGGTCATGGTGCTCTCCACGCTTATCGCGCTGCCCATCGCCATCGGCTCTGCCATCTTTGCGGTCGAGATTAGCCCTAAGTTTGGCTCTAAGATCTTTCAGCCGCTCATTGAGCTTTTGACCGGCATCCCCTCGGTCGTCTTTGGCCTGATCGGTTTTCACGTGGTCGTCGGTCTTATGAAGAGCGTTTTCCACGTGAGCACGGGCCTGGGCATCTTGCCCGGCGCCATCGTGCTGGCCGTCATGAT
Organism: Collinsella sp.; assembly: GCA_014871545.1. Classification (GTDB taxonomy): domain Bacteria; phylum Actinomycetota; class Coriobacteriia; order Coriobacteriales; family Coriobacteriaceae; genus Collinsella. The sequence goes on from WGSR01000070.1 coordinate 1,524, forward strand.
CCTGCCGACCATGACCACGCTTTCGGTCGATGGCCTGCGCGCCGTGCCCGACGGCTACCGCCAGGGCTCGCTCGCGCTGGGCTACACCCGCTGGCAGACCATCTGGCACGTGGTGCTCAAGTCCGCCATGCCGTCGCTCATGACCGCGGTTATCTTGGGCATGACCCGCGCCTTTGGCGAGACGCTCGCCGTGCGCATGGTCATCGGCGGCATCGAGGCCATGCCGACGTCGCTGCTGTCGCCGGCTTCGACCATCACCACCACGCTCACCACGTCCATGGCAGTCTATGCCGAGGGCTCGGCCCAAGACGATGTTCTGTGGGCGCTCGGCCTGCTGCTGATGGGCATGAGTCTCATCTTCATCCTGATCATCCACCTTATCGGCCGCAAGGGGGCGAAGGCTCGTGGCTAGCACGCGTATCCACATCGACGAGGCGAGGCTCGGGCGTGTCCAAAAGCAGGACCGCTTCGCCACGGGCGTGTTGACGGCGATCGTCGCCATCGTCATGCTCATCGTCGTCTCCATGGTGGCCTATATCCTGTTCGAGGGCATCTCGACGCTGTTCCAGCCGGGCTTTCTCACGGAGCCGTCGCGCGCCAACGGAACGCAGGGCGGCGTGCTCTACCAGCTGTTCGACTCGTTCTACCTGCTGCTGATCACTCTGGTCATCTCGGTGCCCATCAGTCTGGGCGGGGCGGTCTTCCTGGTTGAGTACGCGCCGAACGGCCCTATCCGCGACATCGCCTCTACCGCCATCGAGACGCTGTCCTCGCTGCCTTCCATCGTCGTCGGCATGTTCGGCTTTCTGGTGTTCTCGGTGCAGCTGGGCTGGAAGTACTCCATCATCTCCGGCGCTGTCGCGCTCACCATGTTCAATATCCCCATCCTGGTGCGCGTGATCCAGCAGGCGCTCGAGGACGTGCCACAGGCCCAGCGCGATGCATGCCTGGCCATGGGCCTTACCCGCTGGGAGGCCACGCTGCACATCCTGATTCCCGAGGCCATGCCCGCCATCGTGACCGGCATTGTGCTTTCGGCCGGCCGTGTGTTTGGCGAGGCCGCGGCACTGCTCTTTACCTCGGGCATGAGCTCGCCGGTGCGTCTGAACTTCTTGAGCTTTAACCTGTCGAGCCCCACCTGCGCCTGGAACGTGTTCCGTCCCGGCGAGTCGCTCGCCGTGCACATCTACAAGATCTATGGCGAGGGCAGCCCCGAGGCTCAGCAGATCGTTTGGGGCACCGCTGCACTGCTGATGATTTGCGTGCTGCTGTTTAACGTAATCGCCCGTATCGTGGGCAAGCAACTGGCAAGGAGGATGACGGCCGAGTGAGCGAGATGAAAGCAACACCCGCAGCCGAAGCGGCACCGTCCGAGACCCAGAACTTCCTGTCGAGCGTGGGGGAGAGCGAGAAGCGCGTGCGCGCGAGCGGCAAGGCCGTGAGCGACGAGGTCGTGCTCTCCACCAAGGACGTCAACGTGTACTATGGCGACCACCATGCCCTGCACGATACGTCGCTCGACTTTCACAAGGGCGAGATCACGGCGCTCATCGGGCCTTCGGGCTGCGGTAAGTCGACCTTCTTACGCAGCCTCAACCTGATGAATCGCGAGATTCGCGGCTGCCGCGTGGAGGGCGAGATCAATTACCGCGGGCGCAACGTGAATACCAAGACCGAGAACACCTACGAGTTGCGTCGCTCCATTGGCATGGTATTCCAACAGCCCAACCCTTTCCGCAAGTCCATTCGCGACAACATTACTTTTGCGCCCAGGCGTCACGGCATTACCGACCGCGACGAGCTTGATCGTATGGTCGAGGAAAGTCTGCGTGGTGCGGCGCTGTGGGACGAGGTCAAGGACAAGCTCGACAAGAGCGCCTACGCGCTTTCGGGCGGCCAGCAGCAGCGTCTGTGCATTGCGCGCACGCTGGCGCTCAATCCCGACGTGATCCTGTTTGACGAGCCCTGCTCGGCGCTCGACCCCATCTCGACGCTGGCGATCGAGGACCTCATGTCATCGATCGTTGCCGACCGTGCCATCGTCATCGTGACGCACAACATGGAGCAGGCGTCGCGCGTGTCCAACCGCACGGCGTTCTTCTACATGGGCGATATGGTTGAGTACGACGAGACTGACGAGATTTTCCAACGGCCCAAGGATAAGCGGCTGAATGATTACCTCACCGGCATGTTCTCCTAGTCCGGGACATGCTTGAGGCCCGCGGCGGCCACGGTTGCCGCGGGACTGATTGGAGAGGCGGGTCATCTCTTTTGCGAGATGGCCCGCCTTTTGCTCTGCGACCGAAATGACCACCACAAAGGGGACAGGCACCTTCGTGGTGGTTTGGGGTGGGGCTCGCTGCTATCATGGACAACGTTGTATTTCTACGAAGGGGCAGGGCATATGGCGATTCTTTTGGGATGCGATTCCGTCAGCCTAGAGTTTCCCACCAAGCATATTTTCGATAGCGTGACGCTCGGCGTGGACGAGGGCGACCGTATTGGTATCGTCGGTAAAAACGGCGACGGCAAGTCGACGCTGCTGAGTGTGCTCGCCGGCACGCTGGAGCCCGACGATGGCCGCGTGACGCACCGCCGCGACACCACGATCGGATTGCTCGGCCAAAAGGACAACCTGGCCGATGCCGACACCGTGCATCATGCCGTCGTGGGCGATACGCCCGAGTATGAGTGGGCCTCGAGCCCACGTACGCGTCAGATCCTCGCTGGCCTTATTAGCGATGTGCCCTGGGAGGGCACGGTGGGCGAGCTTTCGGGCGGCCAGCGCCGTCGCGTGGACCTCGCGCGCCTGCTGATCGGCGACTATGACGTGCTTATGCTTGACGAGCCCACCAACCACCTGGACATGCGCTCCATCACCTGGCTCGCGCACCACTTAAAGGCCCGCTGGCAGCGCGGTCAGGGCGCGATGCTCGTGGTCACGCACGACCGTTGGTTCTTGGACGAGGTCTGCACCAGCATGTGGGAGGTCCACGACGGCCAGGTCGATCCCTTCGAGGGCGGCTACTCGGCCTACATCCTGCAGCGCGTAGAGCGCGACCGCATGGCCGCGGTTACCGAGGAGCGCCGTCGCAACATGGCGCGCAAGGAGCTCGCGTGGCTAAGCCGCGGCGCCCAGGCGCGCTCTACCAAGCCCAAGTTTCGCGTGGATGCCGCTCGCGAGCTCATCGCCGACGTACCGCCCGTGCGCGACGAGCTGGAGCTCAAGCGCCTCGCCGTGAGCCGCCTGGGCAAGCAGGTCATCGACGTGGTCGACGTGGACGCCGGCTATGCGGATACCGATGGCGCGCCCAAGCAGGTACTTTCCGACGTGACCTGGCTCATCGGAGCGGGCGACCGCTATGGACTTTTGGGCGAGAACGGCGCTGGCAAGTCGACGCTGCTCGACGTGATTCAGGGCAAGATTGAGCCCACGCGCGGCCGCGTGAAGATTGGCCAGACGGTGCGCTTTGGCGTGCTGTCGCAGCAGCTCGAGGAGCTCGAGCCCTACATGGGCGACACGATCCGCGAGGTTCTCGGCAACTATAAGAAGTACTACGTCATCGACGGCAAGGAGACTTCGCCCGAGAAGCTCTGCGAACGCCTGGGCTTTACGACCCAGCAGCTCTGGAGCCGCATCGGCGATCTTTCGGGCGGCCAGCGCCGTCGCCTGTCGCTGTTGCTGACGATCCTGGACGAGCCCAACGTGCTTATCCTGGACGAGCCCGGTAACGACCTGGATACCGACATGCTCGCGATTGTCGAGGATTTGCTGGACGGTTGGCCCGGCACGCTGATCCTGGTGACGCACGACCGCTTCTTGATGGAGCGCGTGACCGACCAGCAGTGGGCGCTGCTCGACGGCCACCTGACGCATATGCCCGGCGGCGTCGACCAGTACCTTCGCCTGTGCAACGCCACCGCCGAGGGTGAGCCCGTGGGTGCGCCGAGCGCCAAGACCGGCACGTTTGACACCGGTGCCGCGGCAACTTCGGCCGAAAAGCCCAAGTCGAGCGGCCAGCCCAATGGTCTTTCCAACGCCGAGCGCCAGAAGCTCCGCCGCGAGGTGAGCTCGCTTGAGCGCAAAATGGAGACGCAGCGCGCTCGCGTGGAGGAGGCCGAGGCCGCGATGGCCCAGGTCGACCCCACCAACTACACGGCGCTGGGCGAGCAGCAGGCAAAGATTGACGAGGCCCACGCCGCCATGGACGAGCTGGAGATGGCATGGCTCGAGGCGAGCGAGAAGCTCGAGGGCGAGGAGTAGGCGAGGATGATCAAGGCTGCGTTTTTCGATATCGACGGCACGTTGCTGAGCTTTAAGACCCACCGGATTCCGGCGTCGGCGCAGCAGGTGCTCGATAACTTTCGCGAACAGGGGATTGCGTGCGTAATCGCCACGGGTCGCCCGACCTACCAGATGCCGGATTGGCTGTTCGACTTGGGATGGGATGCGTACATTACGCTTTCGGGTCAGCACTGTTTTGACGCTGACGGCGTTTACCGCAGTTGCCCAATTGATCCGGAGGACGTCGCGGCGATCGTGGGCCAGGTGGCGCAGGGTCGCTACGACTCGCTGTGCATGCAGGGCGAGAACTCGTTTGTGAACCGTCTGTCCAAGCGCGTGGTGGCGGCTGCCGACAATGCCGGAATCTCGTATCACGAGGAGCCTTTTGAGCATGCTTTCGATGCACCGGTTTACCAGTTCTGTGCCTTTGTGGACCCGGCCGACCAGGGCATAGTTACCGATGTCCTGTCGCATTCTACAACCACGCGCTGGTGCGACCTGTTCTGCGACATTATTCCGGCCAACGGCGGCAAGGACTTGGGCGTGGCGGCGACGCTGGAGCGCCTGGGCATCGACGCGAGCGAGGCGATTGCCTTTGGCGATGGCGAGAACGACCTGTCGATGTTTTCCGCCGTGGGCACGAGCGTGGCCATGGGCAACGCGCAAGACACGGTGAAGGCTGCGGCGACCTATGTGACGAGCGCCGTGGACGACGATGGGATCTACAACGCCGCAAAGCACTTTGGGCTGCTATAGCTGCGGCTCGGCACTTGGGGACGTTCCTTTTCTGTCGGTAGCTGGGGACACTCCTTGCGGGGCGTGCCGTTGTTCCGCTCCTGTGCTGCACATTTTGTGAAACACGGTTAACTTTTTAAACAACGTAGTAAGACATGGGCAACTTTTGCGGTAAAGTTAGCCGTGAAAAGTATCCAAAGGCTAACTAACAATCATCGCGAAAGGCGGCCCATGGCCCTGCGTGAATCCGGAGAAGACTATCTCGAATCTATTTATGTGCTCTCGGAGCGCCAGGGCATCGTTCGGTCAATTGACGTCGCCGAATACCTGGGCGTAACCAAGGCAAGTGTCTCTAAAGCCATGGCGACGCTGGAAAGCAACGGCTATGTCGAAATGGGAAAACGAGATGTTCATCTGACGGAACGCGGTATTGAGGTTGCCCGTCAAATGTGGGAGCGCCATTGCTTTTTTGTGGGGCTGCTAGAGGACGCAGGTGTAGCGCCCGAGGTTGCCTCGCAAGAGGGCTGCCACATGGAGCATTGCCTGAGCGAGGAGAGCTTTGAGAAGCTAAGATCGATGTTGGGGCGGGAAGATGTGGCGGGCCCAGCAACGGAAGCCTAATTGATCCCCAGTAGCGCGGAGTTCGCGCAAAGCGCGAACCAGCGACCGGGACCAGTAGCCCCACCAACAAAGTTCAATTCAGACAGGGAACCCCACTAGCAAGCGATGCCCAAGAACCACCAGCACCGACACCGCCGGCCGCGGTCGGGCGTGGGGT
>WGSR01000071.1 GCA_014871545.1 Collinsella sp.
CATTTGGGGACCTCCGATCGAGTCGTCGGCCGCCCGCGCACGGAATGCGTCGCAAGGGTATTTTACTGCGAGCGTATGCACCCACAGCTGGTAAACGCAATAATTGCAAACATCTGTTCGATATTCATACGCTTGATCCATCGGGCAATGGAGCCTGGCTGCGTTGTCCAAAAAACGGGGCAGACTCCGCACTGGAGTCTGCCCCGAAAAGAAAATGGCAAAGCAAGAACGTCGATGGACGAGAAAAGTGTCCGCAAGTCTCATGGCCATCACATCCCACCTGCCAAAGGGATGGGTGAGCGAGCGTTACTCCTGCTCGGACTCCTCAGCCTGCTTACGGCTGCGGATGAGGTGCGCCACGCCGATGCACAGCACCGCGCCACCAGCGATCCAAGTGAAGGTCACGCCGTTGAGACCGGTCAGCGGGAGGCCGACATGCTTGGTATCGCCAACGGTGATGTTGAAGGTGCCGTCGTCGTTTGTAACTGTGCTAGCCTGGGCTTCGAGCTTGTTGTCGTCCTTCGAATTGTTCGGCGTGCCGATGATGACCTGGTCGTCCTGACTGGTATTAATCTCATACTTGGCTCCAACCGGGCTTTCGCCTGAAGCCTCGCTGTCCCTGTTTGGCGTAATCGTGAAATCGAAGGGCTGCACTTTATCGTAATTAGCGGGAGCGTCCGTCTCCTCAACCGTATAGGTTCCCGCACCAAGACCCTTGATAGTAATAGCACCGTTGGTGACGGAAAGCTTGTACACATCGCCTACGAGGGTTCCATCGGACTGAACGTATTTCCCCTCCAAGTTGGAATCCGCCGCTGACTTCACCCTGATAGTAAATTTAATATTCGAATCCTTAAGCGCCTCCTCGGTGCCAAGGTCGACCTTATTAAGCTTGAGACCATAGGTGTAGGTCTTGACCTCATCGGGCACCGTCGTGCCGGTGTCGTTGATCATAGGGTTGTTTGAGTATGTAAGCGTAGCGGTGTTGGTGTTGCCTGCGTTGCCTCCAATGGCGGCCTCGCTGTTGATCTTTGCCTTATAGGAGAGCACGATGCAGGATCCCGAAGTAACGTCCGCTACCTGCTTAAGGTTGCCACAAGTCCAAGTTGCCGTAACGTTGCCGTTGGTATCCGCGGATCCAGAAGCCGGGGTAAATATGTCAGTAATATCTTTTCCCGTATTGTTCTGATGAGTCGGATCGGCCTTCGCCGCCGCCTCGTTCGCATAGAGATAGACCTTAGCCCCATTCTGCAGTGTCAGGCCCTTGGAAAGTTGATCGGAGAACTGATAGAAGTACGTGCCGTACGTGTCGTAGTTGTCAGCGATAGTGCCGTAAAGGTTGTACGTTACGTCCTGTCCAACATGGGAGTCACTAGCATCGAGCTCTTTATCGCCCTTGGCACTCAAGATTTTCTTATCGACGGTGGGTACGCTCTTTTTGGGAGTCACCACTTTCTTGGTCTTGCCATCAACGACCGCATATACGGGCGAAGTGAAAACATCTTTTGAGCTGGTATCCGAGCCTTCTGCCACGCTATTGGTCAGGAAGAGCCAGTAACCGGCGGTGAGACCAGAAAGGGCTTTATCGTCCTTGCTGGTCGTTTTCCAAGCGCCAGAAAAAGACTTAGCATTCAGTTTTTTCGCAATCACATTCAAAACGTGACCGTTCGCAACCTTTGTAGTTGCAGTCGTTCCAGCATGGTCATTCAACCATTCGGCAGCATCCTGTGCATTTTGGTTGCTGTAGCTATTGTTGGCATCTTCTGCCTTCACGGCTTCATCAATTGCACTGACCACAGCGTCCCGAATTGCATCCTTCTCAGCCTGGGAAGATCCGGCCCACTGAATATTGGTGACAGTAGAGCCGTTCACGTTAGCCGTAAAGATCTGGATGCCCTTATAGGTCGTAGTCTCTTGATAAGTAGGGTCCTTGAAAGTTACGGTCGAACCCGCCGTACCCTCAGCAAACGCCATCGTGACCGGGGCCATGACTCCGCCGAAACTCAGCGCTGCTGTGAGGCCTGCCGTTACTGCCAGGCGGGCGATGTTCTTGCTCATACTCATCTTCTTTTCCTCTGCTTTCTGCTCGAATTCCATTTGATCTAAATCTGTCTGTCTGTGTCTTAACATCTACTTCGCTACGTCTCGCCCCGCTCTCTGTGGGGCTGCCAGCTACTCTTTATGGCTGCCACCTCCCCGCTTGACCAGGAGCGCGACCACGATGAGCGCGGCTCCGGCGACCGCTGCGGCGGCCGCGGCGTACATTGCCATATCGCCAGTCGAGGGCATAAAGCCTCCGGTGGTAATGCTAGGGGGTGTGCCGGTAGGCGTGTTGATGAGCGACGCCTCTAGGCTGCCCGTCGACCCGTCCGCGCTGTCGGCGCGCAGGGGCGACTCGGCCGTGATGGTGAGCCTGGGCTTGGCAGCGGCCACCTGGTCGACGTCCAGGCCCTCGGCCTTGACCGTCACGGAGCGCGTGCCCTCAAAGGCGGTGTAGCCCTTGGGCGCCTTGAGCTCGCGGACCTCCAGCTTGCCCGAGTCCACGCCCGAGACGGTCACGCGGCCGTCCTCGCCCGTGGTGACGGTGGCCTTGCCCTCCGCATCCCACGTGCCGTCGGCCGCCAGCGTGCGGCCGCGGTCGTCGGCGATGCTCAGGACCGCCCCGGCAAGCGGCTTGTCGCCGTCGCTGCCGCGCTTGGTGAGCGCGAGATCCCAGGTGTAGGCGCACGCATCGTCGCTCGGTGTACGGGTGAAGCCGGCGTCGCCGGACTGGTCGGCAAAGGGAGAGCGCGGGTAGCGCAGGTAGACCTCGTTGGGGTTGCCCTTCGCGATGCCGTGGTTGCATGCGCTGTTGAGCGGCGCATTGTACACGGCGACCACGCGAGCGCCCGCGGTGAAGGCGTCGGCCCCGCCGAGCGCGGCGATCAGGTCGCCGGTGCGCACGGTGAAGGAGCTTCCCTCGACCGAGACCCTGCACTGGGCCGTGATATCGGTCCAGCCCTTCGCGGGCTCGGTGCCGGCGCGGCCGTCCTTGCCGGCCGAGACGACGTCAAAGCCGCCGTCCGCGCCCGCCGCCACGTACACGCGCATGCTCGCGGTGACCTTGGAGGGGTCGAGTCCCGCGCTCATGGTATCGACAAACTGCACCGTATAGGTGTCGTAGGCCATGAGCCCCGCCGGGACCGTGGCAGAGAAGCGCCAGTACAGGTCGTCGGCGACCGTGGCGTCGGCGGCCTTCTGCCAGGCGGCGGTGCTGTCCTCCAGCACATGCTTGGACACCTTGGGGGTCGCGGCCTTGGGCTTGACGGTGACGGCGCTGCCGCCGACCAGGGCCATGATCGGCGCGGTGCCGGCCTCGTCCTGGGCGATGGAGTCGTCGTCGGCAACGATGAGCCAGTAGCCACAGGACAGCTCTGACGCCGTGCCCGCGTTAAGGGCCACGGACACGGCGTCAGAGCTCTGGAGGGAACGAGCGAGCTGTGCGCTCAGCGCGCTCGTAAGGTGAGAATCGGCGTTGAGCCACTCGGCAGCTTCCTGCGCGGTGGTCCGGGAATTGGGCATGCCGGCGCTGTGCAGCACAGGCAGCGCGGCGTCGCGCGCGGCGTCGCTTGCCCAGGCGAGGTCGGTGGCGATCTTGGCGTCGCTGTCGCCGTCGACGACGTTGGCGCTAAAAATCTGGTAGGCGTCGTAGCTGCTCGCCACGGTACCGCCCACCGTGATGGAACCGGTCGAGGTCGGCGCGGCCTGCGCGGATGCGGGGAACACAACCGCGCAGGTGCCGATCAAGAGGGCAAGCAGCGCAAACAAGATCGGGAAGGAGCAAGCTCTCTTATTCACGACGCTCACCTCCCTTCGCATTCGCCTCGCGACGAATGTGCATCCAGGCCGCAGCAGCGCAAAGCACCGCCGCGCCGGCAAGGTACGTCAGAGTGACGCCCGACATACCAGAAAGGGGCAAAGAAGTGGAGTAGGTGTTGGTGAAGGAGGGGGTGGACTCGGGCTTGCTGACGTCGAAAGCGACGGGAACCTGCTTGTTGGGATCGATATCAATACCGTCAGCGTCCTTGATTTTGGTAAAGGTCACTTTCTCGGCCTCGATTGAACCGTTCTCCTTGTCCTTCATCGTGACATCAAATCGATAGACCGACTTGTCGTACGTATAGTGCGAGAACAGCGAAAACTCTGTACTCTCGCGCACGTAGTACTTGAAGTCTTTTTTAGCGCCACGACCCGAATCATCAGAATCTCCCTGCTTCAAGCTGGCAAGGTCATACTCAATATTTGGGAAATAAAGCTTCTGGGACTTTTTGCCGTTGGCCTTAGTCGTAACCCTCTCAGCGTTCTCGAACCCTTCGTTATCCGCAAACTCGAGCGTGAACTCCTTCATCTCGCCACCCTCAACGACCTTAGTCGCCGCTGGCGTCCAGGAGCCGACAGAGGCATAGGGCTCAATTTTGTTGATAAAGGTCGGGTTATTCTCGCCACCGATAACAACCGTAGTCTTCGTGTCATCCGAGGTGTTAACGGAATAGCTTCCGGAGGCAAGTGCTACGAAGTTGCTACCATCCTCGTTCTTTTTATAAACTGTTACTTCTTTTACCTTGTAATACTTAATTGGAATCGACATGAGATGGTCGATATTGTATGGATTGCTATCAACTGTTGCCACGATCTTGTAAATGGTCTTATCGAATTTGGTGTCTAATTCGTTTTCGCCGCTGATGGGTTCCTCAACTAGATAGAAAACGTATTGTCCCGAAGAATAGTCCTTGCCAGAGTCGAAGGTGATTTCGCCGCTTGTTTGGTCAACAGACGCCTCGCCCGCAACACTGCAATTGCCCATATCTAATGTGCCGTCCTCTTTCCAAGAAGGCTCAGTGGCACCATCCTTGCGGAGCAGCTTAAACTTGTACCCGTGTCCCTCAAGCTCTTGCGACTTTCCGTCTGCATCTACAAGCACCTTAGTGGCATTGAGCTTCATGCTCGGATAAACGCTCAGATCATTGACTTCGCCGACGGTGAGGTCGCCGTTGGTCATAATGCCGCCGCCATGGGTGTACGAGTAGTTGCCGCTGATGATGGTCGTAGCTGCCAATTGCGCATTTGCTATGGCATCATCAGTCGGATGGGCCTCCAAACCGAACATGTACTTGGCCTCGGCACCGCCGTTGGCATCGATGGTTATCTTCGCATTATCGCAAGTGCCCTGCCAGCCAGCTGAGCCGCCGCCGAGCATCTTGCCGAGCACAACTGCAACCGTCTTATTGCTGTCATTCTTGCGCACCAGGAAAAAATCCTGGTGACGGCTTCTTTGAAAGTTGAGGTAATGTACTTAGAATCGCTGTCCTCGTTCTTGCCATTACCTCCGGCAGACATGTGATCATCATAACCATGATCCGTATTGTTGTAGATTGCGGCACCATTTGAGTGCGAGACAATCGTCTCTCCCGTGGGGCAGGCACCGATGCCACCACCCCAGCCGCCGGCATCATTTTGAGTGATCAGCGTCTTTACGATATTGAGCTTGCCGCCCTTCTGGATAAAGACACCGCCGCCGCCCCAGTCGCCACCACGATTCGGGGTGCTACCCGTCATCGTCTTGTTGTTCGTAATGTAAATCTTGCCAGATTCGCCAGCGTTAATTGTTGCAGTAGTGCCAACATTGTCGCCACCTTCGCCGCCTGCGACACGCAGACCGCCGCCCTCGGCGTTATCGGATTCGTTACCGGCAATCGTGCCGCCAGTCATTTCAAAGCTAATGTTCTTGCCGTTGTTCTTACTGTAGAAACCTGCGTAGACGCCACCGCCAGCCTCATGGGAATAGTTAGCCGTAATCAAGCCGTCCGCTATACTGAGCTTGCCACCATGTGTGCATGCAATGCCGCCGCCACCGAGCAGGCCATTGTTGTAAAGTTTATCCCAAGTGATGCGATCGTTGACTCGGTTGTTAGTTATACAGGCAGAACCGCTAATGGTAACGTTTGCACCCTTGGTATAAACACCGCCACCGTAGCCACCGTCGCCGGTGTCTTCACCATTGTTGATGGGATTTCCATACGTAGCGTTGCCAGAGATAATTCCGCCCGTAAGGTTCAGGGTGGCTGTAAAGTCAGCAAAGATGCCGCCGCCAGCAGCCGCCTTGTTTCCCGCGACCACACCGCCTGTCATTTCGAGTTTGGGATTCGTGCCTGCTATGCACAGGCCACCGCCCCAGCCACCGCCGTTGCCGTTGGTGACGTAACCGCCCTCGATTTTGACTGTACCCTCGGAATAAATCACATGACCGTTGTTGCCCAGATTGGCAGCCGTGGTAATCATGCCGCCCTTGAGATTGAGTATGCCACCCGCTTCAACGTTGACCACATACTTTACGGAACCGCTGTCCGATGCTGCATCGATAGCGCCAAAGCCCGTAACGAAATGCCTGTACGTAGTCTCGGTGGTGCCAAGTCCATCTGTCTTGGGCGTGCTCTTAGTCTCATAGTAAGTAAGACTCTTAGGAGTGCCGTTATTAGAGCTGCTTCCCTTTTCCCACTCCATACTCGCAAGCTGACCCGCCGGCGTATTGGCCGTATCGACCGAACTTGGTGCATCTATTGTTGTTTGGCCTAAATCCTCGATAGTGAGCGTGGCTCCGTTTTCGACCACAAAGAAGGAGTCTAAGCCGCCAGAACGGTTACAGAGCATGTTGCCGTTAAGATCGATGGTGGTGTCTTTGCTGATAGTGATCTGCTTATCCGAATAGGCATAATCCGTCAGTCGGAACTTGCCGCCATTGGTAAACACCCCAGCAACATCGCCGCTTACCTCGGTATAGCCATCGGCACTGACGGGAGCGATAGCGTTTTCATCGTTATTATCATCATCCGCGGGCTGTGCGTCGGAAGGCTGCGTGTCACCCTCGACCTTCGTGTCGTCGGACGGCAGGCCTGCGGCAGCGGCGTCTTCGCTCGCGCCATTCTCGGCATCGTCGCTATTCTGGTTTTCGGTATCACCGTTGTTGGTGTTTCCTACATCAGTAGACTCAGTTGAGGAACCACCCGCCGTTACGGTTTCCTCGGCAGAAACCGTCTGGGCATCGTTGGCAATGGCCTGCGAGATTGGAGGCATGACGAGCGACAGTACCAGGCTCAACACGGAGGCTCCGCACAAAACGCCTGCCAGTACACGGCGCGTCGCTTTTTTACTCTGCTTAGTTTTTTCTGAATTCGCTTTCATCGATGTCTCCTCCCCAAGAGACCGCGATCTTGCTCTTTCACTATCAAACGTATCTGCGCAATCTG
>WGSR01000072.1 GCA_014871545.1 Collinsella sp.
CCCAATATGGACAGAAGCAACGCCGGCAAGATGAGTGTGCCGGTGGGAATCAGCAGCTTGACGGGCGCACGCTCGATCTCGCGCTCGACCGCGGCGCGATGAGCCGCACGGATCTCGCGACTTTGAGCGGCCAGTGTCTCGGCAAGTGGGGCACCCAGGGCGAGCGCCTGCCCCACCGTGATGGCAAAGGTCTCGAGCGCTCGCACGTCCAGGTCGCGTGCGGCGGCCAACAACTCGTCCTCACGCGTGCCCACGCCCACCTGCCACGCCATGCAGGCCCGCTCAAGTCGAAGAGCCAGCACTGACCGGCGGTTGGCGCAGAAAATCTCAAGCGCCGCATCAAACGAAAGACCGGCCGAAAGACCCAAGCGCACAACATCGATCATCTCGGACACTTCGCCGAGCGATACTCGCGCCGGGCCGCCCGCTCCAACCGCGCCCTTCATTCGCGCGGTCAGAGCATCGACCACCGAGCGACCCGCGGCAGCGACCAGCACCGCCTCGCGCTTGCAGGCCTCTGCGATCTTGCGTGCATCCGCCCGATCCAAACCCGTCGCGACAAATGCACTCAGGGCGCACAGGCAAGCCGCAACTGCAACCGGGGCGCTCACAGCTCCACCCGCATAATGCGCCTGATAACCACCAGGGCAACGGCGTTGAGGGCAAGACCCAGCGCCACAGCGCCCGCGCCGGCAGGCGTCGCAAGACCGCGACGAAAATCTGCCGAAAGCAGCGCCAACACCGCGCACATGCCCGCCGGCATCGCCGCGACCATATGCGCAGACATGCGAGCCTGCGACGTCTTGACATCCAGGCGGCGCTTGAGCTCAATGCGCTCCCCCACCATGCTCGACGCCTCGGACAGTAAGTCGGCAAGCGGAGCACCGGTGCGCTGAGACACCTTAAGCGCCAAGGTCACAAGCGAAAGACCGGGGGCGTCGATGCGCACGAGCAAGTCATCGAGCGCATCGGTCGCCGAGATGCCGCAATCGATCGCCGCCGCCACCCGCAAAAACTCGGTATGCACCGGCTCTTGCGCATGAGCGCCCACAAAGCGCATGCCCTGGGCCAGCGAATGTCCCGAGGCAAGCGACATGGAAAGTGCGGTAAACGCCTCGGGCATGGCCTCTTCTGCATCGTGTTGCTCGCGCCGGCTCTCAAAGCCATCCCGAGCGGCGCCAGCGGCAATCGGAGCAACAAGTCCCAAGGCAAATCCGAGGGGCGATAACGACACCATCGTTAGTAAAACGCAGCAGACACCGCTCGATAGCAGCAGAAACGCCAAACGCCCCGAAGCATCTTCGATCACGAGGCCAAGGCGATGCGCCGGAGCCAGCGATGCCCACGAACGGGCGATCTTTTTCAGCAGATCGTTTTCCACCAGCTCACGCGGCAGCTTCTCTGCCGCCGTCTCGAGCGCCTGACGCGCCAGCTCCGCCGGCGGCACCTGCGGCACACGAGGTTCCGCCCCGCACGCCGTCGCAACAGAAAACCCTGCCAAACCCCCTACGACGAGGGGCACAGCGACCTCCATTCGTCCACCTCCTCTTGTGTGAGCGTCCCCGACCGCAGGCCTTCTGCAATAAACGGCGGCTCGCGGTCAAGCGTCCAGGTGCGCTCGGCGGCATCGAAAGTCACATAGCGCTCGAGCTCTACGCCGCCCGACGCGGCGCGACGCACCCCCGAATACGAGGAGACGAAGCGCCTGCCATCGGCGTGGCGCTCAGACATCACGATGCCGTCGAGCGCCATGGCAATCTGCTCCTCGATGAGCTCGCTCGGCAGATCGATGCCATAACGTGCAAGCAACGTCAGACGCACCACGGTCTCCTGCTCGGAACCCGCATGAAGCGTGGTGAGCGACCCGTCGTGGCCCGTGTTCATGGCCTGCAACATGTCGCAGCACTCGGCACCGCGCACCTCGCCCACCACGATGCGGTCGGGGCGCATGCGCAGGGCATTGGTCACCAGGTCGCGGATCGTCACCGCGCCCTCGCCCTCAATTGAAGCCTCGCGCGCCTCTAGGCACACCACGTGCGGATGATGCGCAAACTTGAGCTCGGCAGAGTCCTCGATCGTCACGATGCGCTCGCCGGTGGAGATCTCGCATGACAACGCGTTGAGCAGGGTGGTCTTACCAGATCCCGTGCCTCCCGCAACCGCCAGGTCCTGTCGCAGCGACACCGCGCACGACAGCAGCTGCGCATACCAAAGCGGCAGCGACCCCAGCCCCACAAGCTCGTCCAGCGAGCAGATACGGTCCGAGAACTTTCGGATGGTGAGAATCGGTCCGTCAATCGCCACAGGCGGAATCACCGCGTTGACGCGATAGCCCGTTTTGAGGCGGGCGTTGACGATGGGGCTGCGCTCGTCGATACGGCGGCCAAGTGGCGAGATGATGCGGTCGATAAGCACACGAATCTGCTCATCATCCTCAAACGCATGCTCGATGGGGTACAAGACGCCGCCGCGTTCAAAGAAAGCCGAGCGGCAGCCGTTGATCATGATCTCGGTAACGGTGTCGTCCTCGATGAGCGGCTGCAACGGCCCCAAGCCCACCACGTCATCCAAAATCTCGTCGATGATGGTCTCGCGCTCGGGCGTCGCGAGATCGGTCGGCTCCTCAACATTGAGCGCCGCCTCCACCGCGGGACGCAATTCCGAGCGGGCAAGTACCGGGTCGATATAGGCGCTGATACGCGCCACTTCGTCGTAACCCATGCGGTCCATCACGGCGCGCTTAGTGCGTCGTTTCACCGCGCGGCGACGCCCCGCATCTACAGGAGCTGCCGCCGCTGCAGCGCCGGCAGCCTTAATCCTCGTTTGCAGGCTCATCGCTGATCACCCTCGCGCGACCAGGGAAGGCGGATACGCGGGCGTTCGGTACGCGTTGCACGGTCGGCGACTATATCGCTCCAAGGGCCGACGGCGCACCCCAGTTCCACGAGCATCTCGCGCGTGGCCTCGCGCACGCTGGTCGCAAAAGCGCTGGTCTGACCCACTGCCTCGTCGGCGCGCCCAAACGCCATGAGCGCGGCGAGATCCTGCCCGCCATCGGCGATACGAATCTTGGAGCTCAACGCACAGGCAATCTCAAAGCGCATGGCGACGTCCTCGTCTGCCCCGCGCGCACCGAACCGGTTGAACACGGCGCTCATGCGCGTGCGCGGCACACCTACTCGACTTGCCAGTTCAATGACGCGCGATGCCGATGTCGCGGACGACACCGCCGCATCGCCAACGACCAGGCAACGGTCGCTCGCCGCCACCGCAGCCGCCACGGCATCGCCCCAAAAGACCGAGGTATCGATAAAGACCACGTCGGATTCGCGACGCAGGACATCGAGCAGTAGCTCCACCGGACGTGCCATGAGCTCGGCTTGCTCGGGCGCCGCGACGGGACCCCAGAGCGTAACGCCCGGCGCCACGCGCTGGGATGCGGCTACGATATCCGGCTCGGTGAGCGTGCCCGCCGCCGACGGCTCGATAAGTGCCGCCATATCGCGCGGAGCATCGACGCCTAACAAGTCGTAAAGGTTTCCAAACATCAGGTCCAGGTCGAGCACGGCGGCACGCAAGCCCAACAGCGACGATGTGTGTGCCATGGTGGCAACGATCGTCGACTTGCCGCAACCGCCCGAACCCGAAATGGCGCAGATGACCGGAGCTCGATGCTGCGGAGCGGCAGCGTCTGCCGGCGGCATCGGAGGCGGCGGGGCGGGCGTCGGCGACAGCGTCCCCGTCTCCCCCGCCGCAACCACACGCTGCGTCCAAGCCGGCATGGCGGCTTGTTCGGTCTGCAAGGCAGGCTCGTTCTGTGCAATCTGCTCATGCTGCATCAGCGACAACTCGCCGCACCCGGCAAAGCCCTCAACTTCGTCGAGTTCATCCGCCAGATTCACGCCGTGCACGTATCCCATATCTACAGCCGGGGAGTCGCCAGCATGCTGTGCCGGCCCTCCAGCGTCATCGTATACAAGGGGGTTCCGGGGGCGCCGACCATGCTCGGCTTCCGCTTTTCCATAATCATCAACACGCGGGCCTCTTGTAGCGCGAGGCGCCCCGGGTTCCCTATCAACAAAAGCATCGGGCTCAATCGTCATGCGCCGATCGGAATCAACCGCTCCCTCGCCCGCGCGCCCGTTGCCGCATATACTGTGCGCAGCGATGACCTCGGTCGCCCCCGCACGAAACAGTCCCTCGATATCCGACGGATCGAGCACTTCTATCAACACGACCACGCGACTCACGCGGCCTTCGGCCGTCAGGCGCGCAACAGTCTTGCGCACATCTTCGATATCAAACAGAGACGCCGCGATGATGGCAGCCCCGCGGCGCGACGGAAACGCCCGCGCCATGGAAACCAGCCCGTCCAGGTCACCCACGCGAAGCACCTGTGCACCCGCATCACGGCCCTCGACTTCCTGCTGCAACAGCCCGTAATCGCCGCACGCGCAGCACGCAAGCCAGATCGCCTTCATCACTCGTCGCCTCCGCTCTTTTTGCCGCGCGCCGTGGCGGGAATCGTCAAGCTGACCGTTCCCTTGCCCGAGGCTCCCAGCAGTTCCTTGACGTCTTCGGGGTCAGCCGCCAGCGTCACCCATTCGATCTTGCCCTCGCGCGTGGCACCGGAATTCTCACTGGTATCGATCACGTGCGCGCCGCACAGTCGATCGGTTACGTCATCTTTTTGCACGTACACGTCCACATAGCTGCCCACGCCCGTGGCACCGCCGACCGAGTGCTCGGCATCGACCGCCACCGAAACGGCGACCTTGCCCTTAGGCACCTCGAGCTTGTGGCTCTCGGCCTTGGTGTAGACATTGCAGATCACGGCGTTTTTGGGAATACGCGAAGTCGTCACGTCGCCGCGCACCTGGCGCAGCTCGGTCGCCGCGTCACGCGGCAGCAGACTCGTCAGCCATTCCTGGGTTATGACATTGGTCTCATCGAGGGTCTCGCCCACATCGATATCGCGCGCCGCGACGCATACCTCGACGCGATCGCCACCGTACTTGGCCAAGGTCTCAGCCTGGACCTGTTCGGCTTGCGAGCGGATCGACGAGCCGTAAACCATGCAGAGCAGAGCAGCGAGCACGCCCGCGACCAGACTGATGGCGATGCGCTTGCTCTTGTTCACGGCCGCTCCTCTCATGGCAGTGCCGGGCGAATGCCCGTACCACCATTGTCTGGGCGGTCAGAGCGCAAAGCGGCGCAATCGCGATCTTGGTTTTCGATGTCAAACCAATCGCTGACCAAAAGCTGACCAGCCCGTCAAGCTCGTGGCAAGGTTTTGGTCAGCACGTCAACAAACTGCATGTTTCGAGGCTTTTCCGCAGGAAAAAAGCCGTCTCCCGAACAGTTGGGAGACGGCTGTCATAGGAAAAATCAATTACAGATGAACATCGGGATCGAGCATTTGAGCGCTCACGCGCATGGATGACGCCAAGTTTTGGAACGTTTCCAGACGCAGACTGTCGATCTGCCCGGCGTCCTCGGCCTCGCGAACGGCGCAACCCGGCTCATGGGTATGTGTGCAATCGCCAAACCGGCACGCGCGCGATGCCTCGACAATCTCGGGGAAGGCGCGCGCCAGACCCCGCTCGTGACCCACGAGCGGTAGGCTGCGCAGGCCCGGGGCATCGGCGATCACACCGGCGTCGCCCGGCAGCGCCACCATCACGCGCGCGACGGTAGTGTGACGGCCCTGGTCGTCGCGCTCGCGCACACCGCCGGTCGCCAACGTATCGTGGCCCAGCAGTGCATTGAGCAGCGTCGACTTGCCGGCACCCGACTCGCCCAGAATCATGGCGCAGCTCCCGGCAGGCACGCAGGCACGGACCCCGTCCAGGCCGCGGCCCTCGGCAGAGGACGTCACGATCACGCGCACGTCCGGACCTACCAGGCGGCGCACGCGGTCCAGATCGCGCTCGAGCTCCTCGGCATCGCAGCGGTCAGCTTTGGTGAGCACCACCACCGGTTCGGCATCGCAGTCGAGCGCCAACACCAGCGAGCGCGCCACGCGGTCGAGCAGCACCTCACCGGCACCGAGCGCCTGCACGATTAGCACGCTATCCACGTTGGAGCAGAGCACCTGACGCTCTCCACGGGCACGGCCGCGCCAACGCTCAAAGCTCGTACGGCGCGGCAGAACGCACTCAATCACGCCCATATCGTGCCCGGGAGCGCGGCGCACCGCCACACGGTCGCCCACGGCGGGCAGCAGCACCTCGTCCTCGCCGCGCGACTTGGCAAACCCCACGGCATGCTCGGCACGAAAGGTATCGTCGGCCGTCGCCACCAGCGGAAACCCGCGATCTAAGCGCACCACGGCGCCAAGCTGCATCTGCTCGGGCTCCTCAGCATGTGCGCAAAAGTCGTCAAATGCCGCCCGCTGAGCCCCATCGACCGGCAGGTCATCAAACGCCGGGACATCCTGCAGCGCGTCAAGTCCCGGCACGCTTGCCAGCAACTCCTCGGCAGACGCGAGAGCCTCGGTCGCAAGCTTCCGACGACGATCGCGCTTAGCCCGCGCCCCCGTCGTCTTTTTCTTCGCCTTAGCCTTAGCCTTGCCCACAAGCGCCTCCCAGCACCATAAATCACAACTGAGCAGGTATTTTAAATCAAAAAGAGCTGGCCGGGCAAAGCCCGACCAGCTCACAAACTTTCCCTCAGCCCTTTTCATCCGCACGGGAGAAAAGCCAGCAAAGCCACCGCAGGGCCCGCCCCGGAAGCCCTTTCTCCCGAACGATCCCGCCGCGCAAAGCGCGAGGACCAGTGAGGGAGAAAGGGCGTGGGGCGGGCCCGGACGAGTGCGCTACCCTTTTTCGACCGCGCGCATGATCGCCTTGTAGATCTCCATCAGCGGGATGATCAGGAAGGCCAGGCCCAGCGCGGCAAGAACGCCCTTGAGCTCAAGCGTCACAGGGCCAAAGAACATCTCGGCAAGCGTCGGCTGCACGGTCACGATCACCGTCAACACCAGTGCCAGCGCGGCAGAAGCCCACAGCCACTTGTTCTGCTTCTTCATGGTGAACAGCGACGCACGACGGCTGCGCATATTGAAGCAGTGGAAAATCTCGACCATGTTGAGCGTGATGAACGCCATCATCACGCCTTCCTCGTCGGCATTGCCGGCGATCATATCGGCGATGTGGATGTAGCCCATGTCAAAGTACACGCCCACAAAGAAGC
>WGSR01000073.1 GCA_014871545.1 Collinsella sp.
GCGCCAGGGCGTGCGTGAGATTACGCTGCTAGGCCAAAACGTTAACTCATATGGTGGCGATCTGTTTGGCAAGCCGCGTTTTGCCGATCTGCTGCGTGCCGTGGGCGATACGGGTGTGGAGCGCATCTTCTTTACGTCTTCGCATCCCAAGGACCTGTTGCCTGAGACCATCGACGCTATGGCCGAGACGCCTGCCGTTATGCCGCAGCTGCACTTGGCCGTCCAGTCAGGTTCGACGCGGATCCTCAAAGAGATGAATCGCCGTTATACACGCGAGGACTATTTGGGCCTGGTCGATCGCATTCGCAACCGTATGCCCGATATCGCGCTCTCGACCGACATTATCGTCGGCTTCCCAGGCGAGACTGAAGAAGATTTTGAGCAGACGCTCTCGCTTGCCGAGACGGTCCGCTATGCCCAGGCCTATACCTTCATCTATTCCAAGCGCGCCGGTACCCCGGCCGCAGAGATTGACGATCCTACGCCGCATGAGGTTATTCTCGAGCGTTTCAACCGCCTGGTTAAGGTTATCGAGACCACGGCGCACGAGTATAACCAGGGTGAGCTTCATACTGTGGTGCCGGCGCTCATTGAGGGAACGAGTAAAAAGAACGACGCGGTCCTGCTGGGCAAGAGTCCTAAGAATCAGACCGTGCATGCGCCTATTCCCGAGGGTTACAGTATAGATCAGCTTGTTGGCAAGATCGTTGATGTTGACGTTGACGTTGCCAAGACCTGGTATTTGTCCGGCTCCGTTGTGGGCGAGCCGCGCTAATGGTGTCTTCCGAGGCAGGTCTTTCCGCCGTTGCGATCGTCGGTCCGACGGCGGTTGGTAAGAGTGATGTTGCCGACCGTTTGGCCGCTCGTCTTTCGTCCGAAGTGCTGTCGTGCGATGCGATGCAAATCTATCGCGGCATGGACATCGGTACCGCAAAGATGGCGCCCGATGAGTGTACGGCGCCGCTGCGTCTCGTCGACATTGTAGAGCCGGGTGTGGCATATTCTGCTGCGCTTTATCAGGCTGACGCTCGCGCGCATGTTGAGCGCTTGCTGGGCGAGGGCCGCCTACCGGTGTTTTGCGGGGGTACAGGCTTGTATCTCAAGGCTGCTCTCGATGAGATGGACTTTCCCTCGGGTGAACTTGAGGACGATCGCCGTGCGGGCTATCAGGAGCTTGCCGAGCGTATTGGCGAGGAAGAACTGCATGCCCTGCTTGCCGAGCGCGATCCTGAGTCTGCCGCGGTCATTCATCCTCATAATGTGCGCCGCGTGATTCGTGCGCTCGAAATGCATGATGACGGCGTTTCCTACGCACAGCAAAAGTCACAGTTTAGTGTTCCATGTGAGCATTATCATGCCTTGTGGTTTGGCTTGACACGCAATCGTGAGCTGCTTTACGAGCGCATTAACCTGCGCGTTGACCTCATGTTTGAGCAGGGTCTTGTTGATGAGGTCCGTGGCCTTATGGACCAGGGGCTTGAAGATGCGCTCACTTCGATGCAGGCGATTGGCTACAAAGAAATCATTGATGCTTTTAACGGTGTGATGACTATGGATGAGGCTCGTGAACTCATTAAGATGCGTTCGCGTCGCTATGCCAAGCGTCAGCTTTCGTGGTTTAAGCGCGACGATCGTATTGTGTGGTTCGATATGGACGAATATACGGTCGATGAGGTCGTTGAGGATATCTTGCATCGCATCGAGGCTGCCTGATGGCCCGGTTTCCCCTCGTTCCCACAGCACCCGAGCCTGAGCGTGCCATTCTTGTCGGCGTCGAGTGGCGCGACAATGCGTGGCCGCTCGATCGCTCGCTCGATGAGCTTGAGCGCCTGGCGCACACGGCTGGCGCCCGGTGTGTTGCTCGTTTGTCGCAGCGACTGGTTAAACCCTATCCTAAATCGTTTATCGGTTCCGGCAAGGTTGAAGAGCTGTGCGGCTTAGTGCATCGCATGGATGCCGATGTCGTTATTTTTGACGACGATCTGACGCCTTCACAGCAGTCCTATCTGGAGAAGGCCGTGGGCGAACCGGTTAAGATCATCGATCGCACGGCGCTCATTCTTGATATTTTCGGCCTGCATGCCCAGACGCGCGAGGGTCGTCTACAGGTGCAGCTGGCGCAGCTTCAATATCTGTTGCCTCGTCTGCGTGGCATGTGGAGCCATCTTGCCAAGGAGCAGACGCGCGGCGGCATCGGTTCGCGCTTTGGCCAGGGTGAAAGCCAGCTCGAGGTTGACCGTCGCTTGATTCGCAATAAGATTGCCGCGCTTCGTCGTGAGCTCAAGCAGGTTGAACAGCATCGCGATGTCCAGTCCAAGAGCCGCATTGAGTCACCGGCGTTTCGCGTCGCGTTAGCCGGTTATACCAATGCCGGTAAATCGACGTTGCTCAATCGCCTGACCGGCTCTACGGTACTTTCGCAGGACAAGCTGTTTGCTACGCTCGACCCGACGACGCGTTCGTATCGCCTGCCCGGCGGTCGCGGCATGACGATTACTGATACCGTCGGCTTTATTCAAAAGCTGCCGCATGGTCTGGTCGATGCCTTTAAATCGACGCTGTCCGAGGTGTTGGGTGCCGATCTAATTCTCAAAGTCGTAGATGCGTCTGACGAGGACTATGAGCGGCAGCTTGAGGCTGTCGACCGCGTTCTTGATGAGATCGGCGCTGGAGAGCGTTTAACGCTGACCGTATTCAATAAAATCGATCTTCTCGATAGCGTTGATCGTCTGAGCTTCCGTCGTCGCTATCCCGAGGCCGTGCTGTTCTCGGCCCAGACGGGCGAGGGACTCGACGATTTCGTCGACCGTATTGCTCGCGAGGCGGCTGCTACCGATGTGTTGCTCTCTGCTGATATCCCGTATCGCGAGGGTGCCCTCATCACGCTGGTGCATGAGCAGGGAACCCTTTTGCACGAGGAATATCTTGAGGACGGCGTTCGTATTGTGGCGAAGCTGCCGGCCCGTATCGCGCCGCGGCTCAAGCGTTATCGCACCGAGTAGACGAGCTCCAAAAAGCCCAGAATAATGGGTTGATGCAGCAGATAAAAGGGGAGTGCATGACGTCCAAGGCTGGCGAGCGCCGGCAGGGGGGTTGGCGTAGGCCCAGCTTAGGGCGGTCTTATCGATTCCCTGCGCTATATGTGCGGCGAAGTATCCTGCAAGATACATAAAGATAAACGGGATGATGGGGTAGTAATCACCTGAAACAAACCCAAGGCTCGGAAATCCCAGCCACGCCAGGTAGGGGACAGGGTAGATCGTTTTGGGGATACTCCAGGTGAGGGCGAACAACACAAGGCATAGCGACATGCCCCATCTCGCCGATATCTTCTTAAGGACGGGATCGGTCAACGCCACGATGCCGGTACATGCGGCCATGCAGTAGATGATGCCAAAATTAACCGAATCGTCGACTGAGACAAGTGTTGTTGCCAGCCAGACGACGAGTGCTGCTAAGGCGTATTTGGCGGCACGTTTGATATTGTTGCGCGAAAGGGTGCACATCCAACCCGCGATAAACAAAAATACCCAGCTGATGCTGGCGCGCCAGATGTCTTGAAAGACGGTCTGGGTAAACCAGGGCATATCCCAGTCGTACAGGTAGGCGAGATCGTAGCAAGCGTGAAAACCTGCCATTGAAATCATCGTAAACCCGCGGACGGTATCAAAGATGGTGATGCGTTTTTGCATTACGAGAACCGGCGCATTAAGCCGACGACTTTGCCCAAGATGATGGGATTCGTTGCATAGATAGGCTCCATGGTGTCATTCTCGGGCTGCAGGCGTACGCGTCCCTGCTCCTTGTAGAACGTCTTGACGGTCGCTGAACCATCAATCATGGCCACGACAATTTCGCCGTTCATGGCACTCTTTTGTTCACGGACGATGATGTAATCGCCATTGAAGATGCCGACATTGATCATTGAGCTCCCATGCACCTCAAGGATAAAGGAACCCTGATCAGTGGCGATTTCGGTCGGGATAGTAAAAGTGTCTTCTATATTCTGCTCGGCCAGAATGGGAATCCCAGCCGCGACGCGACCAACGAGCGGTAGCGAGACCGTTCCGCGAGGTGCGGTGGGTTCGTCAGATTTAGAAATTGAGACAGAGGAACCGTCCTCGTTAAAGAGTTCCAGGGCGCGCGGTTTGGTGGCATCGCGCTTGAGTAGCCCGCGCGCCTCCAGGGCAGATAGATGGGCGTGCACGGTGCTGGGGGAGGAAAGGCCCACGGCAGAAGCCATCTCGCGCACGCTGGGCGGATAACCTTTCTCCTGCTGATATTCCTTGATGAAGTCGTAAATTTGCTGCTGACGCTTGGTAATTTTGCGAGCCATCAGGGCATCCTCTCTACCCATGTCAAACAAATGTTCGAATTTTGCTTGACAGGAACAACTGTTCGAAGATAATAATAACCGAACATTCGTTCTCGCGCTAGACATTTTTGTCCGCGCGGCTTGATAAAACTGTTCTCAGCAAAACACGCGAGAGGAGAACATGATGAACGCAACGAATATGGTCCAGGGAAACCTTGCCCTTAAACTCGAGACGCCTGCAGAACCCACTTTTACGGTTGTTCAGGGTGGCCGCTCCGGTTTTCAGCCTTTGACCGTAAAGCCTGCTCGCAATCAGCAGACTGTAGTTGCGCCGGCCCGCGTTGCCCTGAAGGTTCCGACGATTGTCGCCGTTGCCGTTGCGCTTACGCTCTTCGTTGTCCTCGCTACGTCGGTCTTTAGCGCTCGTCACGCCGCGTATGCCGAGTCCGTTTCCAACGTTACCTACGAGACCATTCGCGTTCAGCCTGGTGATTCTCTTTGGTCGCTTGCCGAGGAATATCCAATCGAAGGCCTTTCCACGCAAGAGACTTCCGACATGATCCGTAACGTCAATCATCTGGAGCATGGTTCGCTCGCCGCCGGTGCGCATCTTAAGGTTCCTGCTCGTTCGTAATCATTATCGCGCTGCGCATGGTACCCTTGTTATCGTTTAAGAGGAGGTACCATGCGCTGTCCCAAATGCGGCAAGGCACATACCCGTGTCGTTGATTCCCGTATGCAGGAGTCAAATAACACCATTAAGCGCCGTCGCGAATGTTGCTCGTGTAACTACCGCTTTACAACGTTCGAGCGATGCGAGGACCCAATTGAGGTCATTAAGTCGGACGGAACCAAGCAGCGGTTCGATCGCAATAAGCTGCTCGTCGGCTTGATGCGCGCCACCATCAAGCGTGATATCGACACTAAGAAGCTCAATGAGATTATCGACGATATCGAGGTCGAGCTGCGTTCTCGTACGCTGACGGCCGTCACGTCCCATGAGTTGGGTGACATGGTGCTCAAGCGCTTGGCCAAGATCGACAAGGTGGCGTACATCCGCTTTGCCTCGGTCTACCGCGATTTCAAAGACGTCGATGAGTTTCTGCAAGAGCTCGACAAGCTAAGGTGATTCCATGTCCAACATTACCGTCAACATAATGCGTCTCGACCCCACCGTCGAGCTTCCCAAATACGCCTATCCCACCGATGCCGGCTTGGATCTGCGCTCCAACGAGGACTGCGTCCTGAAGCCCTTCGAACGCCGTCTGGTCTCTACCGGGCTGGCCATCGCCCTGCCCGATGGCTACGCCGGCTTCGTCCAGCCCCGCAGCGGCTTGGCCATCAAGCAGGGCCTGTCTATAGTCAACACGCCAGGCCTCATCGACGCCCACTACCGAGGAGAACTCAAGGTTATCCTCATCAACCTGGATCCCACCAACAACATCCAAATCAACAAAGGCGACCGCATAGCCCAACTCGTCATCCAAGAAGTCCCCACGGTCAATCTCATAGAGGTAGACGAGCTAGACAAAACCGACCGAGGCAACGGAGGCTTCGGCTCCAGCGGCGTCGCCTAGGGCGCTCGTATCCCTCCCGCCCGGGGCTTACCTATATCATTCCATGCTCAAACATTCTCGCGTCGCTTCGCTCGCTGCGAAACTGCGCGTGGAACGATATAGGTAAGCCCCGGGCGGGCGGCTACTCGCTTGAAAATAATAATCATTCTTTCTGATAAGCCGATGCGACAAAGGGTTGGATCCTTTGTCGCATCGGCTTGCTGTATCTTTATTTTCCGGTTTCGCCTTTGCAGGTTCTAGTGGTGGGGAATCTGGTATATCTGCTAGTACGTTAACGCAGCTTACCTGTGGGAGGCCCCTATATATCGTCCCACGCGCAGTTTCGCAGCGCAGCGAGAATGTTTGAGCATGGGATGATATATAGGGGCCTCCCACAGGTAAGCGGACAGTCCAATGCTAGCGGATATGCGCGGGTTTTTCGCCCCAGTAGAAGCGGCAGAAGGCTCGTTTGCGCTTTTGGGGTTTGCCTACGAGCTCCATGGTTGCGATGGCTATGTCTTCGGCTGCGTGGGGACGGCGCAGCACTTCGCCATTGATGAGCAGTGCCTTGAGCGACTCCGGATGATCGTGGAGATGGCGCAACGTCACGATGAGTTCTCGTGCGGTGGTGACATGCATGCTGGCGCCCATGCCGGTGAGCATCGTTGTGTTGGCCTTTTCCTGGCCATATGATTTGCCCAGCAGGATCATCGGCAGATGCGCGCACAGGCATTCGGTGACGGTGAGTCCGCCCGATTTGAGGATTGCGAGGTCGCAGCCGTGCATGAGGGCCGCCATGTCGTCCACGTAGTCCAGAACCGTGACGTTGTCGAGTTTCATGGCGTCGAAGAGCGTCTTGAGGCGGGTGGCGTATTCCTCATCCTTGCCCGGCAAAAAGACAAAATGCATGTCCTCAAAGCTGCGTAAGAAGGGGAGCGTGTGGTCCATCGCTGCTCGGAAACGCACGTATGGTTGGGGTAAACTGGCGCCGGCCATCACCAATACGACGGTTTTGTCTATGGGGAGATTGAACTTGCTGAGCTCATCTTCGCGTTTGTAATCAGTATCGAAACCGGCTCGAATGGGGATGCCCGTTATGCGGATCTTTGACTCGGGAACCTTGCGCGGGCGCAGCGTTTCGGCCATAAACTCGTTGGCCACGCAGAACAGGTCAGTGTCCTTGTGGGGCCAAAAGCCTTCTACTTCATAGTCTGTTGGTACGCAGATGACCGGATAATCGATACCCGTGATGACGCGGGCGCCCACGGCAACATTGGCTGCTGTGATGTGCGTTGCGACCACGGCTATAGGC
>WGSR01000074.1 GCA_014871545.1 Collinsella sp.
CAGACATGTCAGTCCACATGCCGGTCTCTTCGTTTTTGCGATAGGCATCGGCCGGCGACAGCACCTTAAACGTCGTGGACAGCGCCTCGTCGTAGGTAAATTCGGTGCCGGTCTCGGGCGTTTCGACCCCACCGTCAGCCGTCATAGCGCTGTTTACCAGATCGTTGAGCTCATTGATATCCAGCGCGCCGATGCTGTAGAGCGTGTAGTCACCCACCGTGCCACGACTCGAGAGCACCATTACGGCTTCGTTGGCGGACGTGGGCCAATGACCGGCGACGACATCGTACTGACTGTCGAGCAGGCTCTGGTCGTCGATCATCTCGTTAAAGACCGAGGTTCCCATGGATTCCATGCTCACCGTTGCCGCCGAGCTCGCGCCTCCGCTCATGGCCTCGGTCATGGCGTTGGGCACCAGCCGGACAGGCTTCTCATCGCCCTTGCCGGCACGATAGACAACCGGCGATACACCGTAGCCGTACTGAATGGCGTTGACCTCTTTATCGATGCCGTCGCCACCGGCATCGAGCCATGCCTTAAAGCTCGTCATGTCGTTGGACTTAACGCTCGCAAACATATCCTTTACGGCCGTGACCACAGGAATCTTATCGGTTCCTTTAGCCTTGCCGCCGGCACTGTCGTCGGATGAATCCACGTTTTCAGGCGAGTCATCATCCGCAGCCCCCTGTCCGCCCATCATGGACGACAGGTCGTAATCCTGCTTGGAGATGGTGAGCGGGTAGCTCGAGAGCGTATCCTCCTCGACCTTTTTGATGTAGCCGTTTACGCCGTTGGACAGCGCCAGAATCGCCGCGATACCGATAATGCCAATCGAGCCCGCAAAGGCCGTCATGGCCGTGCGGCCCTTCTTGGTCATGAGGTTTCGGGCAGAAAGCCCCAACGCCGTCACAAAGCTCATCGAGGTTTTGCGCGTAGGCTTTGCCTCGCGACGCGCGACCTTGGCAGCATCGAAGGGATCGGAATCGTCGGTGATCTTGCCGTCCGCCAGGTTGACGATGCGCGTGGCATATTGGTACGCCAACTCGGGATTGTGCGTGACCATGATGACCAGACGGTCGCGGGCAACCTCTTTGAGCAGGTCCATGACCTGCACGGATGTGGTTGAGTCCAAAGCGCCGGTAGGCTCGTCGGCCAGCACAATCTCGGGATCGTTGATCAGGGCGCGGGCGATGGCCACACGTTGCATCTGCCCGCCCGAAAGCTGGCTCGGGCGCTTGTTAACGTGCTCGCCCAGGCCGACTTTCTCCAACGCCTCGCGCGCACGCTGACGGCGCTCGGCGTGTCCCACGCCCGTGAGCGTAAGCGCCAGCTCAACGTTTTCCAAAATGGTCTGATGCGGAATGAGGTTATAGCTCTGGAACACAAAGCCGATGCGGTTGTTGCGATAGGCATCCCAATCGCGATCGTGAAAGTCCTTGGTCGAGATGTCATCGATCAGCAGGTCGCCCGAGTCAAAGTGGTCGAGTCCGCCGATAACGTTGAGCATCGTAGTTTTGCCCGAGCCCGAGGGACCCAGAATGGCCACGAACTCGTTATCGCGAAAAGCCAGGCTCACGTTATCGAGCGCCACCTGCGTAAACGACTGCGTGACGTACCTTTTGCAAATACCTTTGAGCTCCAGCATGGACGGCAACCTCTCCCGCGCGGGCACGTTCACCCGCTCTCCTCCGCCGTTCGTATTCGACGCGTTTGTCCTACTCTATCCCCATTTTTCACCGACACCAGTGAGGAATGTAGGGAACCGCATCAAAAAACGAACGGGACGACGCCTAAAAGAAGAGGTCCCGAGCGGGACCTCTATATGGTGGAGATTATCTTGAAAGGCAGCAGACTACTCCGCACAGCGGTGCACGATCATCGCCATGCTTTACGCGTTTTTTACTGTTCACTATTCGCAATCGCCTGGTCGATAAGTTTGTTGAGCGCTGCGCGCTGCTCGGCGGAGCTGATGGCTCCCACGATTGGATCCCCTACGATGTTGCCATTCTGATCGATGACATACGTTGTCGGGAACGAGAACAAATTTGACGTAAACTTACCGGCCTCGCTATCCGACTTGAACCAGATGTTCTTATATGTCACGCCCTTCTTGCTCAGCACGTCCTTGGCATCTGCAATCTCGCCCTTGTTGCCATCGAGCGTAAAGGAATTGACGCCCACGACCTGACCGCCCTTCTTGGCAAGCTCCTGATTCAGTTTCTCAAGATCGCCCAGCTCGCCCACGCACGGCTTGCAAGTGGTGAACCAGAAGTTCATGACGGTGACCTTGTTCTTAGAGAACAGCTCGTCGCTGCTCACGTCGTTGCCATCCAGGTCTTTGCCCGTAAAGCTGGGGAACTTCGTCGCCTCGCTCGAAGCATTGACACCAGCCGTCATGCCAGCGGTCGAAGCGTCGACGCTCTCGCCTGCGCTCGGCGTGCTTCCACAGCCGGGGAACTCCTTCTCCAAGCTCTCGAGCTTGTCTTCGATCTCCTTGATCTGCTGTGCACCGGCCTTGAGCGTCTTAAGCTCATCCGCCGTAAACTCATCCTTGGCGCCGTCGATGGTCTTGAGCAAGAAATCGCCGTAATTGCTGCCGTCCTCAATCATTGCCGAGTCTTTATTTGCCGCATTGAATACCTTTTCCCACAGCGCGTTATCACTCGAAAAGATCTCGTTCTCCTTCTGCATGAGCTTCGCATACAGCTCGGCGGCCTCGTCGGCATTGGTCGGCTTCTGCGCAGTGAGTTCTGCGATCTTAGGATCGGAGCCCGCAGATTCGCTCGCATTGCCACCAGGTGCCGAGCACGCCACAAGACACAAGGCCAGTACCGGCACCATAAACAGGGCCGCAATCTTAGAAAGCTTCATGGTCATTCCTCCGTTTTGTCGAAGCTTGTTTACTTTTTATCGGCGGTCAAGGGGAGCTTTTCCGCCGACACATCCAGGCCATAGCGATAGCTGATGGCATCGACGGGACAGGCCCCGATGCACTTTCCGCACCGGATGCATTCGGCATGATTGGGCGCGCGGACCACATCAACGTCCATCTGACAAACCTTTGAACACTTGCCGCACGAGACGCATTTGCATGCATCGACCCGGATCCCCAGTAGGGACACCTTATTCATGAGCGCATAGAATGCGCCGAGTGGACAAATCCATTTGCAGAAGGGGCGGTAGAACAAAACGCTCAGCACTACCACGGCAATGAGAACGACAAGTTTCCAAGTAAAGAGATGTCCCAACGCAGATCGAATGCCAGCATTGGCAATGGCCAGAGGAATGGCGCCCTCGAGCACGCCCTGCGGACAGACGTATTTGCAAAAGAACGGGTCGCCCATGCCCACGTCGTTAACCACCAAGACGGGCAGCAGCACCACGGCAAACAGCAGCACGACGTACTTGATGTACGTGAGCGGCTTGAGCTTTTTCGTGGAGAACTTTTTGCCGGGAATCTTATGAAGCAGCTCCTGCAGCCAGCCAAACGGGCACAGAAAGCCGCATACAAAGCGTCCCAGCAGCACGCCGAGCAAAATGAGCGTACCAGTTACGTAGTAGGAAAAGTTGAACTTGGATGAACCTACCACCGACTGGAACGACCCGATGGGGCACGCACCCGATGCCGCGGGGCACGAATAGCAATTAAGTCCAGGTACGCAGACTGTTTTTCCCGCGCCCTGATAGATGCCGCCTTTGGCAAAGTTTGGCAGGTGAATGTTGGTGATGAGCGTCGCCGCCGCCTGAATGAATCCGCGAAATCGAGCCAAAACATGCGACGCAGTGTTTTCTCTTTTATCCAATTCCGATACACTCCAAGCACAGCCTAATCGCTTTGGCCAGCACGGCATCCGCCTCGCCACGCATAACGCCAAAGCACACCATGGCAATTCCGACGATCAACAAAGCGACCTGTACCACGGGTTTTACCGCTTTGAACAACCTGACCACTCCTTTCGTTACGCGACCATTGGACCATATCGACTATAAAATCCGTGTTAAGCGCGATTTGAAATGTGCAAGGAGACTGTTATGCGTATTTTGATCGTCGAGGACGAGCGGGCGCTGCGTGACGCAATCGCGCGCAGCTTGCGAAACTTGGCGTACAGCGTCGACTGCTGTCACGACGGACAGGAAGCGCTCGACCTACTGAACGTTGAGGCCTTCGACCTCGTGGTACTCGACCTCAACCTTCCCCGCATCGACGGCGTGACCGTACTCAGGGAACTTAGGAAAACTGACCGCGAGACCAAGGTACTGATTCTGTCCGCACGCGGCGAAGTATCCGATAAAGTCGCCGGACTCGATGCCGGTGCCAACGATTACCTCACCAAGCCGTTCCATCTTGACGAGCTTGCGGCAAGGATTCGCAGCCTTACCCTCAGACGCTTTGCACAAAGCGACATAGTTTTAACCTGCGGAAAGCTCCGCTTTGACACCAAGGCGCGCATCGCTTCCGTGAACAGCGAGGCTTTATCTCTTACGCGCAAGGAAACGGGAATCTTGGAATACCTGATGCTTAATCAGGGGCGTCCGGTAAGCCAAGAGGAGCTTATCGAGCACGTTTGGGATAGCAGCGTGAACAGCTTTAGCAACGCAACCCGCGTTCATATCTCGTCGCTCCGAAAAAAGTTGCGCAGCGCTTTGGGATACGACCCGATTCGCAATCGGATTGGAGAGGGCTACGTTATGGAGGACAGTGAATGAAAAGGCTTTCGCTGCAATGGCGCATAACGATTATGACGGCACTGCTCACGTGTGCGGCATGCGTGCTGACGAACTGCCTGGTCGGCTATACGGGCATGCGCTACATGGATGCTATCGGCAGCGACATCTCGGCCTTTAACGCAACCGGCGAAGATTCGCTCCAGGCGTTCGACCCAACGAAAGCGGCCCTCGATGACAAGGTCATGATCGTCGTAAACGACGCACAAGAGTCTTTTGGCACGACAACCTGGTACATCACGGCTGGAGTCACACTCCTTGGCGGCGCGCTGGCATACTTTGTGAGCGGCCGTGCGCTCAAACCGCTACGGGATTTTGCAGCCCAGGTTGAGCGTGTGCAGCCTGACAACCTAAGCGAAATCAGACTCAGTGAAGATGTGCCCACCGAGCTACAACGATGCAGTGCCTCTTTCAACGACATGATCGCCCGTCTTGGCGAAGGGTTCTCTGCACAGCGTCAGTTTACCGGCAACGCCGCACATGAGCTGCGCACCCCGCTCGCCCTTATGCAAGCACAGATTGAACTATTCATCTCCGAGCACTCCGGCTTGCAACCCGAAACAGCCGAGCTGTTCGGCCTGCTACAAGAACAAACCGAGCGCATGTCTCGAATGACCAAGGTATTGCTCGAGATGAGTGAGCTCCACAGCGTTCCTTGCGAGGACGATGTTGAACTTGGCCCCTTGTCCGAAGAAGTCCTCACCGACCTTGCGCCACTTGCCGATGATAAGGACGTAACCCTCGATTGCGCTGGAGACGCTTTAGTAATCGGGAGCGACACGCTCCTCTATCGGCTGGTGTTTAACCTGGTCGAAAATGCCATCCGTTACAGCCGCCCCGGCTCGACTGTCAGCGTCTCCATCAGCGACAACGACAGCCACGTGTTCCTGCGAGTCAAAGATGAGGGCCCGGGAATACCCAAGCAGTACCGTGAGAGCATCTTCCAACCGTTCTTTCGCCTGGATAAATCCCGCAGCAGGGCATACGGCGGCGCAGGGCTCGGGTTAGCGCTCGTTTGGGAGATTGCAGCGCTTCACGGTGGCGCCGTAGAGGTCGAAACAAGTTCCGAGAACGGAACCACCATGCTCGTAAGCCTTCCAAAACGATCCGTAGCGTTAACCGAACAGTAAAACGAAAGGGGTCCCGAGCAACAGGAGTACAATTGCTGCATTGTTGCCAGCTGTTGGGAGATGGAAGATGGACTGCGATGGCTACCCACGCGTTCCCATGCCGTTGATGTGCACCGCCTTTGTGCCGGGGCAGATTGACGATGCGGTTGCAGGCATTTCCGACCCCGATTCACGCACCATCGCCACGGCAGAAGCGCTGTACTTTCGCGGACAGGCCACTCTCGCCGCCGAGGCAGCACGCCCCTATCTTGACGCCACCGACCCCGCACTGCGCTATTCCGCATGCTTTATCTGCGGATATGCCAGTCTGTCGCTCAACCGTATCGCCGATGCCCGCCGGTGCCTTGCGGGCATCCTTGATGTGCCCACCGACGAAGAATCGCTCGCCGTCCACGCCACGCATATCCTGTTCGCCTCGGCCGCAAGCGTCCTGCTACATCTGCCTTCCCCGTATTCTGCCGAAGAGTTTTATCCACTTGCGGCGCATCTGCCCGAAGGCCTGCGCCTGTTCGCCAGCTACGTGATGGCACACGCCTTGTATCTGCGCGGCGAATACGGCCGCAGCCTAGGCATGGCGGAAAATGCCCTGATCATGAAACAGGGAAGCTATCCCATCTCGGAACTGTTCCTGCATCTGGCAGCTTCCATGGCATGCATGAGCCTCAAGGACATCGACGCCGCAAAGGCACACTTCGGAGTTGCTTGGAACATTGCACGTCCCGACGGCCTTATCGAGCTCATTGGCGAGCACCACGGCCTTTTACAGGGGCTCATCGAGGCGTGCCTAAAAACGCAATACCCTGACGACTTCGCGCGCGTCATCGAGATCACGTACCGCTTCAGCTACGGCTGGCGGCGCATCCACAACCCCGATTCGGGCGAGGACGTGGCCGACGATCTAACGACCACGGAATTCACCATGGCCATGCTCGCCTGTCGTGGGTGGACCAACGCCGAAATCGCACGCCATATGGGAGTATCGCCGGGCACCGTCAAAAACCGCCTATCCGGCGTATACGCAAAGCTTGGCATCGGCACACGCGCCGAGCTGGTCGCGCATATGTTGCGTTAGCGACCGGGCTGCCAAGCGCATCGAACGCGTTCCGGAACCCGGCGCTTCGCTCGATCAATTTGGACATTTTGACCCTTGAATGGCACTACCGCCACGGGGCGCCTTCTCGCAAAATTGGATTATTTCCACCGATACTTGCGGGATGGGAGCCCAAGATGCTTGATCGCCGTTCGTTACTTGTCGCCGGAGCGTCCTCGTTAGCGAGCATTATGTTGCCGCGCGTGCCGGGAAGCGCAAACGCCTTCATATTGCCGT
>WGSR01000075.1 GCA_014871545.1 Collinsella sp.
GGCAACGAGGGCTTCCTGGATGACCTGGAGATCGCCGACGTGCTGCCTTTCCGTGCCGAGCTCATCGAGTACATGGACAATGGCTTTGGCTCGCTGCTCGACAAGGTTCGCGCCAAGAAGATCGATGATGACACCAAGGCTGAGCTCTTGCGCGTCATCGGCGACTTCAAGCAGCAGTTCATGGCCAAGCACCATTCGGATGTTTCTGGATCAGAGGAGAACTAAGCCCCATGGCCAACCTTCGCGACATTAAGAAGCGAATCTCCTCGGTTACCACGACCAAGCAGATCACGCGCACGATGGAGATGGTCTCTACGGCCAAGATCCGTCGTGCCCTCGATCGCTCCAAGCAGGCCGAGCCTTATAAGGAGGCGCTGACCGACGTCATGTTGACGGTCGCCGGCGACGCTTCCTGTTCGGGCACCGATCCCATGCTGCAGAAGCATGAGAGCGTCAAGCATGGCCTGATTGTCGTTATTGCCTCGGACCGCGGCCTTGCCGGCGGTTTCAATACGACGGTGGAGCGCACGGCCGAAAAGCTCGCCGCTTCTTGGGCGAACGACGGCATCGAGTGCGAGATCATCGCGTGCGGGCGTAAGCCGGCCACGTATTTCCGTGACCGCGCAAACGTTGTCATGCACTTTGAGGGCAACTCCTCTGAGCCCGATTTCAATCAGGCCCGCATGATCTCCTCTCATATCTGCGATGCGTATCGTGCCGGTGAGCTTGACCGTGTCGAGCTTGTCTACCACCACGCCAAGAACCGCGTGGATCAGGAGCTTCGCGTCGAGCATCTGTTGCCGCTCGACCCCGAGATGATCGCTATGGCCCACGGTCCGCGTAAGAACGAGACCGACGCCCCTAAGCGCATCTCGTCCACGTTCGAGTTCGTGCCCTCTCCCGAGCATGTTCTCGGCAAGCTTGTGCCGTCTTATATCCTGACGGTCATCTACCAGGCCCTGATCGATTCGGCGGCTGCCGAGCAGGGTGCACGCCGCAAGGCCATGCACTCCGCGACGGAAAACGCCACCGCGATCATCTCGACCCTTACCCGCACGTATAGTCGCGTGCGCCAGGCTTCGATCACGACCGAGATTAACGAGATCGTCGGCGGAGCCTCAGCATTGGAGGAACAGTAATGGCTAATAACACCGTAAAGCTTGCGGTCGAGGAAGCCACCAAGAAGACGACTGCCGGTGATGGTCGCATCGTGCGAATCATCGGTCCTGTCGTCGACGTCAAGTTTGACGGTGCGGTGCCCCCGATCTACAACGCGCTCACGGTCGAGGCCGAGACCCCGATCGGTCATCTGAGCACGATCCTCGAGGTCGAGAGCCAGCTTCCGGGCGGCGTTGTCCGCACGGTCGCCATGTCCTCGACCGACGGCCTGCAGCGCGGTCTCATCGCCACCGATACCGGTGAGCCCATGAAGATGCCCGTTGGCCCCAAGACGCTCGGCCGTATTTGGAACGTCATGGGCAAGCCCGTCGACGGCAAGCCCATGCCCGAGGTGGAGGAGTTCTACCCCATCCACCATGCAGCGCCCCGTTTCGACGAGCTCACCACCAAGACCGAGATCTTCGAGACCGGCATTAAGGCCGTCGACCTGCTCGAGCCCTACATCCGTGGCGGCAAGACAGGCCTGTTCGGCGGCGCCGGCGTCGGCAAGACCGTTTTGATTCAGGAGCTCATCAACAACCTCGCCCAAGAGCACGGTGGCACCTCGGTGTTCACCGGCGTCGGCGAGCGTACCCGCGAGGGCACCGACCTGTTCCTCGAGATGAGCGAGTCTGGCGTTATCGACAAGACTTGCTTGGTCTATGGTCAGATGAACGAGCCGCCCGGAGCGCGTCTGCGCATCGGTCTGGCCGGCCTTACTACCGCTGAGTATTTCCGTGATCGTGGCCAGGACGTTCTGCTGTTCATCGACAACATCTTCCGCTTCTCCCAGGCAGGTTCCGAGGTTTCCGCACTGCTGGGCCGTATGCCGTCCGCCGTTGGTTACCAGCCCACGCTGGCAACCGAGATGGGCGACCTCCAGGAGCGCATTACCTCGACCAAGACGGGCTCCATTACCTCCGTCCAGGCTGTCTACGTCCCCGCAGACGACCTGACCGACCCGGCGCCTGCCACGACGTTTACGCACCTCGACGCCACCACGGTTCTTTCGCGTAGCATTTCGTCGCTCGGCCTGTTCCCGGCTATCGACCCGCTCGCATCTTCCTCCGACGCTCTCGATCCCTCGATCGTCGGCGAGGAGCACTACCGTGTCGCCGTCAAGGTCCAGGAGCTCCTGCAGGAGTACTCCGACCTTCAGGACATCATCGCCATTCTGGGTATGGACGAGCTGTCCGAGGAGCAGCGCCTTACGGTCAACCGTGCCCGTAAGATTCAGCAGTTCCTCTCGCAGTCCTTCCACGTCGCCGAGAAGTTCACCGGCAACCCCGGTGTCTACGTCCGCGTCGAGGATACCGTCCGCTCTTTCGCCGAGATTGTCGACGGCAAGGCCGATGACCTGCCCGAGCAGGCTTTCCGCTATGCTTCCACGATTGAGGACGTGCGCGAGCGCGCCCGCAAGATGGGGGAGAAGTAGGTTATGCGTATCCGCATCGTGTGCCCCGTGAGCTGCGCCTATGAGGGCGACGCTGCGTTTGTGTCGATTCCGTCCACGGATGGCGAGTTTGGCGTTCTGCCTGCTCACTCCAGCGAGATCTGCACGATCGACCGCGGCTACGTTCGCGTTTCCGATAAGGCCATGGGCACTGTCGACCACACGTTTGCCGTGGCCGGCGGCTATGCCCAGGTTGCGGACGATGTCGTGACCGTTCTCGCCGAGCGCGCTTGCGATTTGGCGACCGTCGATGCCGACAAGCTTAAAGCTGATATTCAAGGTTTTGAAGAGAAGCTGGGTAATTTGTCGGAGGATGATGCACGCCGCGCCTACCTCTATAATGAAATCGCATGGTGTAAGCTCAAGCTTGCCCAATAGTCAAACGATTTAGCGTTCGACCATTTGCGAACACATCATGCCCGGGATGGCCCAGCCATCCCGGGCATGCTTTTTGAAAGGGTAGACCTTGGATATTATCCGCGTTGAGGGTGGCCACGCCATCGGAGGCTCCGTGCCCGTTTCGGGCGCCAAGAACTCCGCACTCAAACTCATGGCGGCAACGCTTCTGGCGCCGGGCAAGACGACGCTGCAGAACGTGCCCGATATTTCCGATGTCCACGTGATGGGCAAGGTGCTCAAGGGCATGGGCGCTACGATCGATGTTCTCGACGAGCATACGCTCGAGATTGATACCTCTCAGGTCGATTCTTGGGAGGCCCCCTACGAGCTCGTTGCCAAGATGCGTGCTTCCACCGCCGTGATGGGACCCCTGCTGGGTCGCTTCCATCGCGCCAAGATCGCCATGCCGGGCGGCTGCAACCTGGGTGCTCGCAAGATCGATATGCACATTCTTGGTCTTGAGGCCCTGGGCGTTGAGTTCGATACCGCCCACGGTTACATCAACGCTAATGCGCCCCAAGGTCTGCGCGGTACCACCGTCACGCTCGAGTTCGCCAGTGTCGGTGCGACCGAGAACCTCATTATGGCATCCGTGCGCGCGCAGGGCACCACGGTTATCGACAATGCCGCCCGCGAGCCCGAGATCGTCGATCTCGCCAACATGCTCAACGAGATGGGCGCCAAGATTGTTGGCGCCGGTACGCCTGTCGTGACCATCGAGGGCGTGGAAGAGCTGCATCCTGTTACCCATCGCGTAGTGGGCGACCGCATCGAGGCCGGTACCTTTATCGTTGCCGGTGCGTTGATGGCCGACGATCGCGGTGTCGATGTCACGGGCTTTTGCCCCATTCACTTGGGCATGGTGCTCAAGAAGATGGAGCTCATGGGTATCGATTGCGAGCGTACCGACGACGGCGTTCACGTGAATCGCGCCGAGCGCATCAAGCCGGTCGACATCCAGACGCTTCCGTTCCCCGGCTTCCCGACGGACATGCAGGCGCAGATTATGGTACTCTCCGCCCTTGCCGACGGTAGCTCCG
Organism: Collinsella sp.; assembly: GCA_014871545.1. Classification (GTDB taxonomy): domain Bacteria; phylum Actinomycetota; class Coriobacteriia; order Coriobacteriales; family Coriobacteriaceae; genus Collinsella. The sequence goes on from WGSR01000075.1 coordinate 4,051, forward strand.
TTATCACCGAGAACATCTTCGAGAATCGCTTTATGTTTGCCTCTGAGCTGGTGCGCATGGGTGCCGACATTCGTATCGAGAGCCATCATGCCATGATTCATGGCGTCAGGGGCTTCTCGGGCGCACAGGTTACCTCGCCCGATCTGCGTGGCGGAGCGGCCCTCGTCGTAGCGGGCTTGATCGCCGACGGGACGACCGAGGTTTCGGCCATCCATCACATCAAGCGCGGCTACGAGCAGTTTGTCGAAAAGCTGCAGGCGCTCGGCGCGCATGTCGAGCATGCTACCGTCCCCGATCCCGTCATCTACTAATACAGGTTGCCTATGTTTAATAAAAAGCCCCTCGCGGATACCACCGCCCGAAGACCCTCAACTGGTGCGCAGGCCAAGATCTACAGTCGCGATAACGTGGCTCGCTATTCCGAGCGCGCTCGCCAACGTCGTCGTAGCCACACGATTCGTCACGTCGCGCTCATTGTCGTGCTTGGCGTGCTGCTGAGTGCCACTACCGCTGCCGGCCTGTGGTTTGCCACCATTATGGGCAAGCTCGGCGATTCTAATGTCATTACCGACAATCTGCGTCGGGTTCTGGTTGACACCGATGAGGCAAAGGATCCGTTCTACGTGCTGCTTCTTGGCACCGACGGCCGTCCGGGCGAGGATACGTATCGTGCCGACTCGATTATCCTGGCACGCATCGACCCCACGCAAAAGCAGGCGACGCTCATTTCCGTTCCGCGCGACACCAAGGTCGAGTACAAGGGCGAGACCATGAAGATCAACGCCTGCCATACCGTTGGCGGCGCCGAGGCCATGGTCGAGGCGGTCAACGAGCTGTGCGGTGTTCAGATTTCCCACTATGCCGAGGTCAGCTTCGACGGTATGCAGGCACTGATTGATTCGGTTGGCGGTATCGACATCAACGCAACCGATGATGTTGACGACCCCGAGCACCTGGATATTAAGATTACCGCTGGCCAGCAGCATATGGACGGTGCCACCGCCCTTACCTATGCCCGCTGCCGCTACACCTATGCCGACGGCGATTACACGCGCATGCGCCACCAGCGTCAGGTGCTTGGCGCCCTTGCCAACCAGATTCTCAATAACTTCGATGCCACGAAGATTTTTGGCCTGGTTAATTCGCTGTCCGATATGCTCGTAACCGATATGAGCGTTCAGGATATCGTGGCTACGGTCAACGCCATGCGCGGTATGGATGTCGACGGTATCTACTCGGCCAACCTGCCCTCGTACGCCGACGACAGCACCATGATCGACGGTGTGAGCTACGTCTTTGTCTACGAGGACGAGCTCAAGGAAATGATGGAGCGCGTCGATGCCGGCAAGGATCCCAAGGGTCCCAACACCATGGGTCTTTCCGACGGTTCCAGCTCTACGATCGGCGACCTGAACAACAACACGTCTGACGACTACGCAAACGGTACCGCAACCTCATCGGTCAGCTCTGACGATTCCGATGACTCAAGCGATTCGAGCGATTCGGACTACTACGAAGAGCCCACCGGCGACGGCAACGGCTACGAGGCCAATTACTAAGTTACGGCGTTTTACCAAACGCCGTAACGGCTCGACGCTGCGCGCCGCCCAAGGCGACAATTTGTCATTCAAAAGGCAGGGCATGACCAGAAGGTCAATGCCCTGCCTTTTTCATGCCAACTTGTTCGCCTTGGACGTCGCTCGCTGACGTTGGCTCAACATGCGGTGCTGACTACTCCCCTTGCACCAAAAACCGCCCCGTTCTCGGTTTTTGAGGACGGGGCGGTTTTGCTTACCTAGATTGTTCGAGTTCCTTATGCAAAGCGGGCGACGAGCTCCTGGAGCACGTCGGTCATCTTGACGAGCGAACTGACCGGGACGAACTCGTTGACGCCGTGGTAGCAATAGCCGCCGGTGGAAAGGTTGGGGCAGGGCAGACCGCGGAACGACAGCTGGGCGCCGTCGGTGCCGCCACGAATTGGCAGCACTTGGGGCTCAACGCCGCAGGCAAGGTAGGCTTCCTTGGCAACATCAATAAGCTCGGGATAGTCACGAACGATCTCGGCCATATTTCGATACTGCTGCTTAATCTCGACCGTCACGCGCTCCTCACCCAGACGCTGGTTGAGCATCGAGGCAGCGGCATCAATAAGGTCGAGTTTCTGCTGGAACTTGGCGGCGTCATGGTCGCGGACGATATAGCGCGCTGTGGCGTGATCGACGGTCGCAGATACACCCTCAAGGTGATAAAAGCCCTCGTAGCCTTCCGTATACTCCGGGCGCTGCACGTAGGGGAGCAACGCGTTGAAGTCGCAGAACAGATTGCCTGCGTTGACCATACGGCCCTTAGCGTCGCCCGGGTGGATGGACTGGCCCTCAAAGCGGACGGTCGCCTCGGCGGCGTTAAAGCACTCCCACTCCAGTTCGCCGATGGGGCCGCCGTCGACCGTGTAGGCGTACTTGCAGCCAAAGGTATCGATATCCAACAGCTCGGCTCCGTGGCCGATCTCCTCGTCAGGGCAGAAGCAAATGCCGAGTGCGGGATGGGGCAGAGAAGGGTCCTGAGCGATACGCGCGACAAGCGACATGATCTCGGCGACGCCTGCCTTGTCGTCCGCGCCCAGCAGCGTGGTGCCATCGCTGCAGACCAGGTCCTCACCTGCGAGGTCGTTCAGGGCGGGAAGCTTGGCGGTACTCATGGCAACGGGCTTACCGTCAACCGTGCCGCAGACCAGGTCGCCGCCTTCGTAGTGTACGATGTGCGGTTTCACGCCGGCACCCGGTGCAACTTCGGTGGTGTCGAGATGGGCGATCAGGCCCAGGGCGGGCTTGTCCTCAGCGCCCGCACTTGCGGGGATATGCGCGCAGACATAGGCGTGCTCGGTCACGTGGGCATCTTCCGCACCAAGCTCGCGCAGCTCTTCAGCCAGCACGTTGGCAAGGTCAAACTGAACGGCGCTCGAGGGTACCTGGTCGCAGTTTGCATCCTCGGACTGCGTGTTGATCTGGACGTAGCGCAAAAAGCGCTCGAGGACATCGGGGTTCGTGGTGGTGTTTTCCATAAAGACCGCTCCAATCTTGGTCGTCGTGTGCAACAAGAACTCTAG
>WGSR01000076.1 GCA_014871545.1 Collinsella sp.
GCCCATTGCAGAGCGCTCGCGGCCTGCTTGGGCTCGGTCACTACAGGCACGTAAAGATGCGGCAGACCGTTATAGCCCGCAAGCTCGACGCGCTTGGGGTCGACCATGATCAGGCGAACGTCCTCGGGAAGGGCGCGCATGAGCAGGGTCGTGATGATGGAGTTGATCATGACCGACTTGCCGGAACCCGTGGTACCGGCAATCAACAGGTGGGGCATCTTGGCAAGGTCGGCGACGACCGGCGTGCCCTCGGCGTCGCGGCCGATGGCGAGCTCGAGCGGACCGCCCTTCACATAGGGCAGCACGTCGCCCAGGTTGACGTTCTGGCGCTTGCGGTTGGGAATCTCGATGCCCACGAGCGAGGTGCCGGGGATCGGGGCAAAGATACGCACCGACTGGGCAGCGAGCGAAAGCGCGATATCGTCCTCGAGGCTCGAAATCTTACTCACGCGCTCGCCCTCGCCGGGCTGAAGCTTAAAGGTCGTAACCGTGGGGCCGGCGATCCAGCCGACCACGCGGGCACTGCGGCCAAACTCAAGCAAGGTGGATTGCAGTGACTCGGCAGTCTGTTCCAGCTCCTTGTCCGAAGACGCGGAGGACGCCGACTGCGGGTTGGCATGCAGGATCTCGAGCGGCGGAAGCTTGAGGCCGTCCTCTTCTTCGCCCTCGTTATCTGCGGCGCCGCCGTCCGCTCCCCCATCGCTAGCCGCAGCCGATTCGACAGCACTCGAGGCAGACGCATCGGCAACCTTGGGATGCTTCAAGAAGTCGGGGATCTGAGGTGCTGCCGAGACAGGATTCACGGCAAACGGCGGCTCGGACTCGTCGATCTTATCGGGGTCGTCTTCCATCGAAAGCTGACCGGTTACCTGGTCGCGCTTTGCATGGCGGCGCGGCAGCAAAGTTGTCTTTGCGGTCTCAATCGGAGCCTCGTCGTCCTCGTCATCGCCCTCGGTGAGCTCAATCTCGCTATCGGACCAAGACGGGTCGGGCTCGCTAGTATTGAGCTTAGGCGCAGCCTTGCCCTTCTTGGCATGGCGGCGCGGCAGCAGCGTCGTCTTAGCGCGCTCAGCCTCAACCGACTCGGACACGTCGACAAACGGATTCTCGTCCTCGTCGTCATCGTCCAAAACCGGGTCCACATCGTTGCCCATGACCGTGGTCACGGCAGCATCGGAGCCCTTTTGACGAAGAATGCTCAGGTGCGGACGGGCAACGCCGGGCACCGACAGGGCTTCGTCGTCACCCCACGGGCTGGCGTTGACATCGGCACGACGGCGCTCGGCAAAATCGGCCGCACGGTCGCGAGCAGAGCGCAAAACGCCGCCAACCGAAAAGCCGATGATGACCAAGCCCACGACGACAAAGCCCAACAGGACTACCATCGCGATAGGCTTACCCAGGGCATTCTGCAGCGTACTCGCAATAAACGCACCGATGTAGCCACCCGAGGCGGACAAATTTTGCGGCGTGAACATAAGGTCACAAGAAACACTCGTACCCGGCACCATCAGCGAAAGAATGGAGACGACGGCGATAAAGACCACGGCGCCGCCCGCAACAGAGCGTACGTTGAGCGGCGAGTCCTCGCCTAAAAAGAGCGTGGCGGCAAACAGCAAAATGACGATCGGCAGCACGTAGGCGCCCAGACCAAAGCCCAGGTGGTAGAAACCGGCAACCGCAGCCGTAACAGGTGCGGTCGCCGGCGAAATCACGGCAATGAAGGACGCAATCGCCAAAACGGCGATGACCACGCCGGCGATATCACGGTTGGCCGAGGGCTCAACCAAAGGCTCAAAATCGTCGAAGTCCGCCTCGTGGCCCTTATTGGCACGCAGATGGGAACCGGCACCCTTAGCAGATGCCGGTTGATTATTGGCCTTATTGCCTTTGGCGTTTTGTGCAGATCCACGCGCCAAACTAAACCTCCATGACGACCGGGATGATCATCGGACGGGTGCGCGTACGGCTCCAGATAAAGTTAGAGAGCGAATCGCGCACGGCCTTACGAATAGCATCGGAACCGCTGCTCGTAAAGCTGAACTTGCCCTTCTCGATCGTCTTCATGATAGACGCGGAGGCATCCTCAGAGAACTGGTCGTCGATGGCAAACGAGACGCCGCGGCCCGAGAACTCGATGGCCTCGATCTTCTTGTGTTTAAGCGAGACGATGGCAACAGCGGTAACCATACCGTCATTGGCGAGCTTCTGACGATCGCGCAAGACGATGGGGTCGGTATCGCCGATACGAAGGCCGTCGACGTAGACGACGCCGGACTCGACGGGTGTACCGCGCTTGACGATACCGCCGCGCATCTCGAGCGTGTCGCCGTTATCGAGGATAAAGATATGATCGTCCTTGATGCCCATCTTGCGGGCCAGCTGGGCATGGGCGCGCAGATGCACGGCTTCACCGTGAACCGGCATAAAGTACGTGGGCTTGGCCATGGCCATCAGGAGCTTGAGCTCCTCCTGGCTACCGTGGCCCGAGACGTGGACAAGAGCGCGGTTCTTATCCCACACGTCGCAGCCGAGCTTGGCCAGGCTGTTGACGACCTGCTGGACGGCCTTCTCGTTGCCGGGAACAGGCGTTGCCGAGAGGATGACGGTATCGCCCTCGTGGATGGAAAGCGTCTTGTGCTCGCCGTTGGCCATACGGGACAGCGCCGACAGCGGCTCGCCCTGCGAACCGGTGCACATGACGACGATCTTATCGTCGGGCAGGTTATCAATGTCGAAGGCATCGATGATATCGGCATCGTCGATGTTGAGGTAGCCCAGCTCACGCGCCACGCGGGTGTTCGTGAGCATGGAGCGACCGGTCACAACGACCTTACGGCCGCACTTGCGGGCGGCATCGCAGATCTGCTGCAGGCGATGGATGTGGCTCGAGAACGACGCGACGAACACGCGACCCGGGGCGTTCTTGATAGCGTGCAGCAGGTTGGGACCAACCTCGGCCTCGGACTTGGTAAAGCCGGGAACCGTGGCATTGGTGGAGTCGGAAAGCAGCAGGTCGATGCCCTGCTTGGCAAAGCGGCTGATAGCGGCGTAGTCGGGCGTGACGCCGTCGATGGGCGTCTGGTCGAGCTTAAAGTCGCCGGTGTGCATAACGGTGCCCTGATTGGTGCGGATGAACACGCCCAGAGCGCCGGGGATGGAGTGCGTCATCGAGAAGAAGTCGAGCGAGATGCCGCCGAGGTTGACATGGCTGCCGCCCTTGACCTCGCGGAACTTGGGTGCGCGGATGCGGAACTCAGAAAGCTTGCCCTCGATAAAGCCAAGCGTCAGCTTGCTCGAGAAGATGGGCACCTTATTGTTGAGGTCCTGCAGCAGATACGGAAGCGAACCGGTGTGGTCCTCGTGGCCGTGGGTGACGACGATACCGCGGAGCTTCTCCTCGTTCTCCAGGACATAGGTGTAGTCAGGAAGCACCAGGTCGATACCGGGCTGGGAGTCATCCGGGAACATGAGGCCGGCGTCGACGAGCACCATGTCGTCGCCGCACTCGAAGACCGTCATGTTCTTGCCGATGCCGTCAAGGCCACCGAGCGGAATGATCTTCAAGGGAGATGATTTTTTAGCTGCCATAGGTTAGTGTGGTTTCCTTTCTTCGAAACGGGTCTGGAACAACCGGCGGGGCGCTTCTGGCAAACCGACCGCCGGGAACGTACAACATGCATCACAGAGTCGACGCAGTAACCACAGTATGATACCCATTTGCCCACCAACAGACCACCCATGCATCAAAGCCCCATCTGAACCTGTGTATCCCGCCGGTCAGGGCTCAGCGGCCCCGGCACGGGCTAAGTTTCCTGCTCTACAGTCCTGCTCACGACGGAGGCCACATTAAGTGGCCTCCTGTTCGTGCGGAACTCGCGATAAACTTAGCCCGTGCCGGGGCCGCTGCCCTGACCTGCCAATATGAGATAGGTTTATTTTGGTAGGTTTTATCAGGGGAAATACTGCTGTGTCTATCTACTGATCTGAAATCTGACTACTGAATAGACTGTCTAACTAAATAGCGAGCGGCACTAACCAGCCCTTTTGCTTGCGCCCGGGAGGGACGCATATGAAGTTTATCGCGAGTTCCGCACGCAAAGGAAAGCACTTAATGTGCTTTCCGTCTTGCGCAGGACTGTAGAGCAGGAAACTTCATATGCGGCCCTCCCGGGCGCAAGCAAAAGGGCGACCCCCTTAGGAGTCGCCCTTGTTGAGCTGCTTATGTTTAGCTGTTACTCGGCGTCGTGGTGACGGCGGGGCTTGCGGCCTCCGTTGTCGCCGGGACGGCGCGGACGGTCGCTGCGCTCGGAGCGCTCGCGACGCGGACGCTCACGGCGCTGGAAGTGCTCGCCGTCGCCCTCGGAGGCACCCTCAGCACGAGCCGGGGCCTCGGGCTTGTCCAGACGATCGAGCGAGATCTTGCCGCGATCGTCGACCTCAATGACGACGACCTTGACCTCGTCGCCCACGTTGAGGACGTCCTCGACCTTCTCCACGCGGCCCTTGGCAACGCGGGAGATATGCAGCAGGCCGTCCTTACCGGGCAGCAGGTTGACGAAGGCGCCGAAGGGCTGGATGGAGACCACGCGACCGGTGTACTCCTCGCCCGGCTCGGGAACCTTGATGATGAGCTTGATGCGCTCGACAGCCTGGTCGACGGACTCGCCGGTGCCGCCGACAAAGACGGTGCCGTCCTCCTGGATGTCGACCGAAGCGCCGGTCTCATCCTGGATACCACGGATGACCTTACCGCCGGAACCGATGACGTCGCGGATCTTGTCGGTCGGAACCTGGATGGAAACGATGCGCGGAGCGGTGCTGCGCGTGGTGTGGCGCGGCTCGGGGATAACATCGAGCATCTTCTGCAGGATGAAGGCGCGACCCTCCTTGGCCTGCTGCAGAGCCCGGGCCAGGATATCGAAGGTGAGGCCGGTGGCCTTGTTGTCCATCTGCAGGGCGGTGATGCCCTCGGTGGTGCCGGTGACCTTAAAGTCCATGTCGCCCAGGAAGTCCTCGAGACCCTGGATGTCGGACAGGACCACGGTCTTGCCCTCCTCCTGGATCAGGCCCATGGCGATACCGGAGACCGGGCGCTTAATGGGCACGCCGCCGTCCATAAGGGCGAGCGTGGAGCCGCAAGTCGAAGCCATCGAAGAGGAGCCGTTGGACTCCATGACCTCGGAGACGACGCGGATGGCGTAGGGGAACTCGTTCTCGTCGGGAAGCACCGGAAGCAGAGCGCGCTCGGCCAGATTGCCGTGACCGATCTCGCGGCGCTTGGGGCTGCCCATGCGGCCGGTCTCGCCGGTGCAGAACGGCGGGAAGTTGTAGTGGTGCATGTAGCGCTTGCCCTCGGTGGGCTCGATGGTATCCAGACGCTGGCCCTCGTTGAGCATGCCGAGTGACAGGACGGAGAGCACCTGAGTCTGGCCGCGCTGGAACAGGCCGGAGCCGTGAACGAGCGGCAGGTAGTTGTCCTTCACCATGATGGGGCGAATCTCATCGGCGGCACGGCCGTCGACGCGCTCGCCGGTCTCGACGACCATGGTGCGCATGGCCTTCTTCTCGAGCTTCTTGAGCGCCACGGGGATCTCGCGCTCCCAAGCGGCCTGCTCCTCCTCGGTGAACTCGGCACGGATGGACTCCTTCAGAGCCTCGACCTTACCGATACGGGAGAGCTTGTCGGCGTCGCGAAGGGCGGCTGCCATCTCGTCGTAGTGGGCGAAGATGCGCTCCTGGACCTCCTCGACGGGCTGGTCGAGCGGGTACTCCTTCTTGACGATGGGGCCGTTGACCTGCTCCCACTCGGCGACGAACTCGTCCTGAGCCTGGCAGAAAGCAGCAAGGGCCTCCTGGCCAAACTTCATGGCGGCGAGCATGTCGTCCTCGGAGATCTCCTCGGCGCCGGCCTCGACCATCGAGATGAAGTCGGCAGAGCCGCCTAGCTCCAGGTCCAGATCGGAGTTCTCGCGCTCCTCGTAGGTGGGGTTGACGATAAACTCGCCGGTCTCCACGTTACGGCCGATGCGCACGCAGGCAAGCGGGCCCTCGAAGGGCACGCCGCCGAGCGTCATGGCCAGGGAAGCACCCATGACGTTGATGACGTCGAAGGGGTTGACCTGGTCGGCGACGAGCGAGGTGGCGACGATGTGTACCTCGTTGCGGAAGCCGTCCGGGAAGCTCGGGCGAATCGGACGGTCGATCATGCGCGCGGTGAGCGTGGCCTTCTCGCTGGGACGGCCCTCACGCTTGAGGTAGCCACCCGGGATGCGGCCGGCAGCGTACATCTTCTCGTTGAAGTCGACGGTCAGCGGGAAGAAGTCGTAGTTCTTGCGCTCCTTGGAGACGACCACGGTGTCGAGCATCGTGGTGTCGCCCTGCTTGACCAGGCAGGCGCCGGTGGCCTGCTTGGCAAGCTCGCCCGACTCAAAGGTGTAGGTCTTGCCGTACAGCTCAAAGGTCTTGGATACGAGTGTCATTGTTCTCCTTTACCCCACAGGCCCCTTGCCTGCGGGCTTCTCATGTGACGCAGGCCCCCTGCCCCCGCCACGCTTCAGAGCGTGATTGTTCACGCCCTTACACAAAAAGAGCGCCCCGCTGCGCAGGACGCTCTTAGCATGTACAAATCCTACTGGATGTTGTCGCGGATGCCCAGAGCCTTGATGAGCTCACGGTACTCGACGATGTCGTTCTTCTTGATGTAGGAGAGAAGACGACGACGACGGCCGACGAGCATGAGCAGGCCACGACGGGTGTGGAAGTCCTTCTGGTGGGACTTCATGTGCTCGGTCAGCTCCTTGATGCGCTCGGTCAGGATGGCGACCTGAACCTTGGGGTTGCCGGTGTCGACCGGGGTGTTACCGAACTGGGCAGTCAGCTCCGCCTTGCGCTCTTTGGAAACAGTCATTGTTTCACCTTTCGTTTTACGTCGCCCGCGGGCGACTCGATTCGCCTCGGACTGGGAAGCCGCCGGTGGAGCGAGCATCCAAGGTCGAGGTACCAACAGGTCGGTATGTTACCACAAGCAGCCCGCGCCTGCGCATCATCACCGACCCAACATGAATTCCATCGCACGGAGGCGCTGATCGGTGTGCGTCGC
>WGSR01000077.1 GCA_014871545.1 Collinsella sp.
GTCTGGTTCTGTTCCTCGGCCACCTGTGGAACGGCTCGAATGCCGGTCTTCGTTACGCGAACTCGAGGAACAGGTCCGGTAGGGCCACTTGGAACTTCGTCTCCCGGCAATCTGTCTATAAATCTCTACTCGCACCGTGTCTACCGCGCCCGCCGCTTTCTGGCGGGACGCGGCTCAGCCTGACTCCTTTGAGTGAAATTTGTCCGCAAGGCTCACGGGCTGGTAGCCGCAAGGCGAACGCTCGTATGACAGACAGAAAGAGCTTTGATCTATGAAAACCTACTGCAAGGGCCTCGAGTTCACGCGCAAGAGCGTCGTCGAGGCCCTGCACCGATGGAAGAAAAGTGACTCCGGCAAGGAGAACGGCTGGCGCGTCGCCGACGAATACGGCACCGAGACGGCGTTCGTCGACCGCATCTGGCTAGAGCTCTCGACCGAGACGCTTACGTTCGAGCCGATTCGAACCTACCTGAAGCACGACCCAAACAACGGCAAGCTGCGCGAGATAAGCGTCGAGAGCATCAAGCGGCAGGTCTGCAACTACCTGTGCGTTGGGGCACTCGAGCCGCTCCTTGCCGCCAAGGTCGGCTTCTGGCAGGTGTCGAGCGGCGTCAAGGGCAAGGGCGCGGCGCTGGGGATGCGCAAGCTCAGGCGTGAGGTTCACCGCTTCGCCTACCACGTACACGTCGACATCCGCAACTGCTACGGCTCGATGCGGACGGAGATAGTGGAGGGTCTGGTGGCGCGCTACGTCAAGAACAGCCAAGTCCTCTACCTGCTCCATTCGCTGCTGTCGACGATGAACGGCGTCCTTATCCTCGGCAGCTACCTGTCGCTTCGGTTGGCGGCGTTCGTGATCTCGTTCGCGTACCACGCGGTCGAGGAGGCGGCGAAGGAGCGGCGCGGCAAGCGCGTGAGGCTCGCGGGATGCCAGGTGTGGTACGCCGACGACGGCTATTTTCTCGGCAACTCAAAGCGTTCGCTCAGGAAGGCCGCGGCCATCGCCGCGCGCGTTTTGGGGCGGCTAGGATTGTCGCTGAAACCGTGGAAGGTGAGGCGCAACGGCGCCGAGCCCATCGACTTCGCGGGCTATCGCATCTGGTGCGCTCGCGGGCGCCGGGTCGACTTGCGAAAGAGGCTCTGGAAACGACTGCGACGCGCGTTCGCGCGCTACATGCGCAGGCGCACCGAGCGCTTGGCGAGGCGCGTGTGCTCTTACTGGGGCTGGCTGAAAACGGCCGTCATGGAGCACCAGATGAACGCTAAACGGTGCATATTCAACGCGGCGAGGGCCGTGGGTTAGGAGGAAAAATATGGTTGTGAAGTCGGAGCGAACGGGCGAGAGGCCCGAGACGGTCGAGATCGCGGGGACCGACGTCTGGCTGCGCCGCGGCATCGCCGAGGGCGAGCGCGAGGAGCAGGGAGGCGAGGGCGGTTCCGTCAAGGTGAAGGTGTTCACCTACGAGGAGCTGCACTTCACCGACCCGACGGGCGAGCTGACGGTCGATGGCGCAAAGGCCGACTTTGACACCGTCTGGACGGCACACGAGGCGGACGGCATGAGCATGGAGGAGCAGATCGCATCGCTCCAGCAGCAGGTCGCCGACTCGCAAGCGGCCCTTCTCGAACTCGGCGACATCGTTGGGGGTGAGTAACTTGGCGAAGATCTACTACCGCGCCGTGAAGAGCGGCAAGCGCACGCTCGAGAGCGTTCCCGAGCGCTGGCGCGACGAGGTACGCCAGATGCTAGAGGCAGACGGCGAGTAGGGAAGGGCCCCGGCTTCGGTCGGGGCCCTTTTCCGTTATGCGCGGGCGACCATGCGTGCCGACGATTGGAGGCGGCGCATGGCGAAGGATAGCGCTCACGAGTTCTCAGACGCCGAGATTCGGGCGTTCGAGCGCGAGGTGGCGGGAGTGTACGGCGAGGCGAGCAAGACGGCCTACGCCAACCTCAAGCGCTATCTGGCGCAGTTCGAGGCCGACGACGAGAAGATGCGCGAGCGTCTCGAGGCCGGCGAAATCACCAAGGCTCAATACAGGTCTTGGCGAAGCGGGAAGATGGCGGCGGGCAGGCGCTACCGAATCGTCCTCAAGCAGTGCGCCGAGGCCATGACGCATGCGAACGTCGTCGCTGCCGCCGCCATCGAAGGCAGGCTGCCCGAGGTCTACGCCGAGAACTACAACTACGGCACGTGGCAGGTCGAGAGCGCAGTGGGCGTTGACACGGCCTACGCACTGCAGGACGCGTCGACCGTCCAAAGGCTGCTCACCGACCACGACAGCTACCTGCCCAAGCCGTCCGTCAACGTCGTCAAGGACATGGCGTGGAACCGCCGGCTCATCGCCAACCAGATCACGCAGGGCGTGCTGCTCGGCGAGTCAATACCCAAGATCGCGAAGCGCATCCAGGACGTGGCGGGGTCCAACCGCGCGGCGGCGGTGCGCTTGGCGCGGACCTCGACGACGGCGGCGGAGAACGCCGGGCGCGTCGACAGCTACAAGAGGGCCAAGGGGCTCGGCATCAATGTGCAGCAGGAATGGGTGGCAACGCTCGACCTGCGCACGCGCTCGAGCCACAGGAAGATTGACCGCGAGAAGGTCGAGGTCGGCGAGAAGTTCAGCAACGGGTGCCGCTATCCCGGCGACCCGGAGGCGCCGTATGCCGAGACGTGCAACTGCCGCTGCACGCTGGTGGCGTGCTGTGACGGACTCGACGTGCTTGACGGCGAGCGTTTCAGCCGCCTGCCCGAGGGCATGACCTACGAGGAATGGAAGGCGGGCAAGCCCGCCGTCACCGGAGCCAAACCGGCCGACCGCACCATCTCCGAGTTCATGGACATGCCCGGCACCAAGCGCAAGCTCGACACCGCCGGGGTGTCCGTGACCGAGGCGAGGAAGAGGCTCACCGAGCAGCTCAAGGAGTACGGCATACCGTCCGGCTCGTTCCGCAAGATGAGCGCCGGCGACCAGCAGAAGGTGTTGGACGCAGCGTTGGCCCGAATTCGGCGCATCGCGGGCAAGCCCGATATGTCTGCTTCCGTCTACTCGTGCCTCAATGGGGATCAAAGGGATGCGGTGAAAGGCATTCTCAAGCGTTCGGACAAGGCTGCCCGTAGCGTTTACCTGAAGCATGAGCGGGATTTCGTTTTGCTGAACGGCGGATGGGGCGGAACCGCCCACTACAGCCCAACGGACGGTGGCGTGAGGCTCAACCTTGAAATAGTGTTTTCGAAAGATGGATTGAGACCCCAAGGAACGACCTGGTTCCATGAGTTCGGGCATATGATCGACGGCCTGCACGCGGACATCTCGAGGACGTACGGCGGCGGCGTGTTCGCCAAGACCATAAAGAGCGAGGTCGAAGCCTACATTGACGCAAGGCACAAGGAGATGCGCGATGGGCTCAAACGGGCAGTCAAGTCAAAGGACATCGGATGGCTCGAGTCGAATGGCTACCTCATGGAATGGCATGCTGACTACCTAAGGAGACATCCTGACAAGGTGGCCGAGGCGCTCTCGGGCCTCAAGCACACGAAGGCTGCCACATATAGTTCCGTCGCCTCCGAGATAGGGGAGATGAGCAATGCCGAAAAGGCCGACCTTTCCGACCTTTTCGGCGGGGCAACGCTGAACAAGTGCAACGATGGATGGGGTCACAGCAAGAGTTATTGGCGGCCAAAGGGAGCGTCCGAGGACTACCAGCTGGCAAGGCTTGCGCAAGAGGGCTTCGCCGAGTTCTTCAGCGCAAGCACCGCGAACCCGGAATCTCTCGCCGTCCTGCGCAAATACCTACCGGAATCGAGTAAAATATTTGACGAGATGATGAAGGAGGGGCTGTGATGGTTGCCGAATTGCATACATGGGAGCAGGTCGACAAGCTCGCGGCCAACTTCGAGGAGCGTTTCGGCTATGAGCCGATATGGTACGGCAATGTCGATGAGGTCTATGCAGCCCTCAAGGAGTCGCTCGACTCTGGCGTTCCAAAACTCGAGAGACAGGACCCCGAAATCTGTCTCTAGCGTATGACGGCGTATCATCAAGATCGACGAGTGCCTGACGACAAGAGGTTGACATGCTCACATTGGAAGAGGCCATAAAGCCGATTCTGGAAGAGGAGGCCGTAGACGGATACGGCCCGGTGTGCGCATACGAGGGCAAATATCATTGGTTCGTCGGTTTCGGTTTCGATGGAAAGATGGCCCCGGGCGACACTCCGTATGCCATCGACAAGGAAACGGGGAGGATTGACTTCTTCCCGATTCCATTTTTCCTCAGAGGCGAGAGTCCATCTGCTATCGAGCTTGAGATGGACAAGGCCAACGAGATAAAAGTCAAATAGACCACAGCCAGCCCCGCCACGGCGGGGCTTTTTTCATGCCGCGTGACCGTGCTGTGACACTGCCCGCAGAGAGATTGGGGCAGGCATGAAAGAGCTATTCACTTGTGCGAACTGCGGCGACTGCGCCGTAAAGCTGGGCTTCGGCTTCACGTTCCCGGATACCTACATCTGCACGCAGCGCGGCGACGAGGTCGAGCCCGACGACGGCTGCACGCTCGGGTGCGAGGGCGTTCCGGTGCAAGCCATCGAGGCCATCGAGGCGGACGTCGACGGGCGCGTTGGCTACGGCTGCGAGGTGCTCGACTGATGGCCTACGGGCTCGTCGGCGGCGTCGGCGACCACGGCCGGCACGGCACCCTCATCACCGAGGAGATCGTAAACGCCGCGAAGCTGGATACCGCCGAGTGCATCGAGATACGGCAGAACAACATCGAGCAGGTCGAGAAGGCCCTCCTGCGAGCCTATAAGACGGGCCTAGAGGAGATAGGCCTCGTTGCGGAGGGCTATGCCAAGGCGACGTGCCCGGTCGATACGGGCAGGTTGCGCAACTCCGTCACGCACCTACTCAAAGGCTACGACTGCTTCATCGGGACCAACGTCGAGTACGCGCTGTACGTCGAGGAGGGGACCTCCCGCATGAAGGGCAAGCACTTCCTGCGCAAGGCGGCGACGGGCCACGGGGACACGTACCGGTCGATTCTCGAGAAGCACCTGAGGGGCGGCGCATAGGGCCGCGTTACTCCGTTTGGATACTCACCCTTGCCGCGAGGTATTGCGGCGCGGGCCCGCCGAGGCAATAGGTGGGAACCCGCCCATTCCGAAGCAAGGGAGATTCTGTTGGCACTTACGCGAAAGATGCTCAAGGCAATGGGCATCGAGGACGAGAAGATCGACCAGATCATCGACGAGCATGCCGAGAGCGTGAACGCGCTCAAGGCGCAGCGCGACGAGTTCAAGGAGGCCGCGGGCAAGGCGGACGGCTACAAGAAGGAGCTGGACGCGCTCAAGGCCAAGGGCGAGGACGCGGGCGAGTACGAGGAAAAGTACAAGGCCGCCGTCAAGAACCTAGAGGACTACAAGGCCAAGGTCGAGGGCGAGAAGGCCGCAGCCGAGAAGCGCAGCCTGTACCGAAAGTTGCTCGAGTCGGCGGGCGTCGACCCCAAGCGCATCGAGACCGTTCTCAAGGTTTCCGACCTCGAGAACGTGACCGTCAAGGACGGCGCTATCGAGGGCGCGGACAAGCTCACCGAGGGCATCAAGGCCGACTGGGCCGACTTCATCGCAACCACGACCGTCAAGGGTGCCGACGTGGCCCACGCCCCCAAGGGCGAGGGCGGCAAGGACATCAACGAAATGAGCACCGCCGAGTACATGAAGTACAAGGCGGAGCAGAGAGGCTAAGGGGTATCTATGTCGAACACCATCCTTACACCCAACATCATCGCCAACGAGGCGCTGGACGTTCTGCGCACCAACGCCGTCATGGCCAACCTCGTCCACCGCGACTACTCCTCCGAGTTCGTCGCCGGCGTGGGCGACACCATCACCGTCCGCAAGCCCGCCACCTTCGAGGCCAAGGAGTTTACTACCGAGGTCGAGGTGCAGGACGCCACGGAGGGCAAGGTTCCCGTCAAGATGGACAAGCTGCTCGACGTGACGTTCGCCGTCACGTCCAAGGAGCTGACGATGGGCATCGTCGACTTCTCCGAGCAGTTCCTCGTCCCCGCGATGCAGGCCTTCGCTGACAAGATCGACGGCTACCTGCTCGCGCTCGAGAAGGACGTCACGAACCGCGTCGACCACACCAAGGGCGCCATCGCCGTGGCGGACATCATCGCCGCCCGCAAGTTCCTCGTGGACGCCAAGGCGCCCTCCACGGAGCGCCGCTTCGTCTACGGCTCCCAGGCCGAGGCCGACCTGCTCAACACCGAGGCGTTTACCAATGCCTCCGCCGTCGGCGACAACGGCACCGCCCTCAAGGAGGCATCGCTTGGCCGCAAGTATGGCCTCGACTTCTACTGCGACCAGAACGTTCAGAAGACGACCGCCGAGACGGCGAACTACACGCCGTCCATCGCGTTCCACAAGAACGCCTTCGCGCTCGTGACCCGCCAGCTCGAGATGCCGCTCGGCGCGCCCAAGGCCTTTTCTACCTCCTACGACGGCTTCGGCCTGCGCGTAGTCCAGGGCTACGACCAGAAGACCAAGACCGACACCGTCTCCATCGACATGCTCTGCGGCGTCAAGACCCTCAGCCCCGAGCTCGCCGCCGTCATCACCGATAAGCGATAGGCGCAGAGATGCTCGAGCAGGTGCTTCTGTCGCTGCGCAACTGGTTCGTCGCTGACAAGCGCACGGGGCGCGTCCGTATCGAGGACGGCCGCCTCGTGCCGCCCGCGGCCCTCGGCCTCAAGGAGGGCCAGTACGTCCGCATCACGGGCTCGACCTTCAACGACGGGCTGCACGCGTGGCCCTACAACGAGCTCACGGACGAGGAGTTCGTCGGCACCGTCTGGGCGCTCGCCATCCCGCAGGCCGTGGTCGACCTCGCTGACGAGATCGCAGCGTGGCAGGCCGAGCACGCCAAGGAGCTGGACAGCCCCTACGCAAGCGAGAGCTTTGGCGGCTACAGCTACACGCGCGTCGGCGGCGACGGCTCGCCCATCACGTGGCGACAGCAGTTCAAGGCGCGTCTCGACCCGTGGAGAAAG
>WGSR01000078.1 GCA_014871545.1 Collinsella sp.
GGTCACCAAGCACAACCTCAAGTATCGTCGCTACTATCACCAGTTCGACTACTAAAGAAAACGGGTGCGGGAACGTGCCGGGCTATTGAGAGGAACACAGAATGAGACAGTACATCATCGCCAGCCATGCGCACTTCGCTACCGGCATCAAGGAGAGCGTCGAGCTGCTCTCGGGCGCTCGCGACAACGTCCACGATCTTTCGATGTTCGTCGATGGCCGCATGGACGTGGCCGAGGAGGCCCAAAAACTGCTGGCAGGCATGTCTGCTGACGATGATGTCGTTGTCTGCACCGACCTCTTTGGCGGCAGCGTCAACAACGAGTTCACCAAGATCGTCCAGACGCGTCCCCGCACGTACCTCGTTACCAACATGAACCTTCCTCTCCTCATCCAGCTGCTGTTCTCTGACGAGTCGGCGCCGGTTGAGGAGACGATTCGCGCCATCGTCGCTGCGGACGATACGCGCGTGAAGTTTGTCAACGATCTTTTGGTCGATGACGACGAGGAAGAAGAGTTCTAATCCGCAGCACCTACTGACACGCCGTAAGACGGCACAAGACCTTTGGGGGGTCACATTATGATTCAGCTACTTCGCGTTGACCATCGCCTGCTTCATGGCCAGGTTGCAGTTTCCTGGGTTCAGGGCCTTGGCTCCAACTGCATCTTCTGCGTGGGCGATAAGGTCGCTAACGACCCGGTGTGGAAGACGACGCTCAAGATGGGCAAGCCTGCCGGCTGCAAGCTCGTCATCAAAGATATGGAGCATGCAATCGAAGCTATCAACTCGGGCGTGACCGACAAGTACAAGATGATCATCTGCGTCGCCACTATCGCTGAGGCAAAGCAGCTTGTTGAGGGCTGCCCGCAGATTAAGTCGGTCAACCTGGGCAACACCAAGCCCAAGGACGAGAAGCGTCCCGATGCTCGTCAGGTCTCTCGTCAGATCTTCCTGACCGCGGCCGAGGAAGCCGATGTGCGCGAGATGCTGGATCGTGGCGTCGAGGTCGAGATTCGACCCCTGGCCGACGACCCCAAGGTCGACTGCGCCAGCGTGCTCTAGGCGTTCAATTTCGAAGAGTCTGAGCTCTTCGTAGTGTCCTATTAGGAAAGGGGGATATATGCTTACCCAAGCAATCCTCATCGGACTTATCGCCGCATTTGGTAAGTTCGACTGCCAGCTCGGTACGCTCTATGCGTTCCGCCCCATCGCCCTGTGCCCGCTCGTGGGCCTGGTGCTGGGGGACCTGCAGTCCGGCCTCGCGATCGGTGCGAGCCTGGAGCTGCTGTTCATGGGCTCGATCTCCATCGGCGCCTACGTGCCGCCCGATGAGACGATCGGCGGCGTGCTCGCCTGCGCCTTCGCTATCCAGCTGGGCCAGAGCACCGAGGCAGCCATCGCGCTCGCTATGCCCATCGCCACGCTGTGCCTTGCCATCAAGAACATCCTCAACGCCGCCCTGCCGATTTTGGTTGACCGCGCCGATGTTTTCTCTGCCCAGGGCAACCTTAAGGGCGTCTATGCGATGCACTTCCTGATCGGTTTGACCGGTATCATCATGGCGTTCCTGCTGTGCTCGCTGTCGTTCTATCTGGGTGCTGACGCCATCCAGGGCCTGCTCGACTTCATCCCGCCCTTTGTCCTTGCTGGCTTTGGCGTTGCCGCCAACATCCTGCCGGCCATGGGCTTCGCCATGCTCGGCCGCCTGGTGCTCACCAAGCAGCTCGTGCCCTTCTACTTCCTGGGCTTCCTGCTGTGCTCCTACGCCAACGTGCCCGTCCTGGGCGTCGCCCTGATCGCCATCATCATCGGCATCGACAAGTTCGACCTGCTCGGCCTGGGCGGAGCCCAGCCCCAGCTCTCCGCGGAAGGGGATGAGGACGATGACTTCTAGTCCCGAGAACAAGATCACGCGCTCCGACCTCGTCAAGAGCGCCGTCAACGTCGGCGCCCTGGGCATGGAGTTCTCCTGGACCTACTACAAGCAGATGAACATCGCCTTCTGCCTGATGGTCGCCAACATGCTCAAGAAGATCTACGCCGGCCGCCCCGACGACTACGCCGAGGCCCTGCACCGCCACTGCGCGTTCTTCAACATCACCGTCCAGTTCGCCCCGTTCGTCGGCGGCATCGCGATGGCCATGGAGGAGAAGGTCGCCCGCGGCGAGATCGAGCCCGAGAGCGTCAACGACGTCAAGGCCGCCCTCATGGGCCCGCTGTCCGGCATCGGCGACTCCATCTTCCTGTCGACGCTGCGCGTGGTCGCCGCCGCGGTGGGCATCAGCCTGTGCCAGGCCGGCAACCCCTTCGGCCCCATCGCCTTCCTGCTCATCTACAACGTCCCCGGCTTCGCGCTGCGCATCTGGGGCGCCGTCAAGGGCTACGAGCTGGGCGTGGGCTTCCTGGACGAGGCCCAGAGGACCGGCCTCATGCAGAAGATCATGACCTGCGTGGGCATCGTGGGCGTCATGGTCGTGGGCGCCATGTGCAAGGACATGTTCTGGGCCAGCATCCCGGTGGCCATCGGCTCGGGCGACGACGCCCAGACCCTCCAGGACATCCTGGACGGCATCATGCCCGGCATGCTCGGCATGCTCGCCTTCTGGCTGTACTACTGGCTGCTGTCCAAGAAGATCAACCCCATGGTGCTGATCGTGGCCACCATGGTCGTGGGCATCATCGGCGCGTTCTTCGGCGTGCTGGCGTAGGTTCCTGCGTTTTATTCTGCCCCCAAGGGAAACGGCGACCCATTGCGGTCGCCGTTTTTTATTACCGAAAGCTAGCCGGAGGTGCTTCGTGATTCGATCTGACAATCCATCCGATAATGGCGTGAGCGGGGCGATGTATCTATTTGGCACGGCGCTCTTGTGGAGTTTTATCGGCATCCTCGTTCGCGCCAATTCGCAGTCGGCTCTTTTGATCGGTGCCGTTACGGCAATATTTATGGCGCTCTTTATCCTGCTCGTCGGTAGGCCTGTCCTCCGCGTCAGCCGTCTTATTGCCCTTGTGGCCGTCTGCAACTTCGTGACGGGCACCACGTTTAACTTTGCCAACCAGCTCACGACGGTCGGCAACGCGATCGTTCTGCAGTACACCTCGATGATTTTCGTTATCGTGTATCAGTCGCTCGCAACTCGCACGTTGCCCTCGCCTGCGAAGATTGCCTCCGTGGTGGTTGCTTTTACGGGTATGGGACTTTTCTTTTTAGGTGATTTGAGCGCCGAGGGCATGCTCGGCAACCTGCTTGCCGTCATTTCGGGCGCCACCTTTGGGCTGTGTTTCTTTTTAAACTCTCGCCCCGATGCGTCGCCCATGGTGTCCTCGCTCATCTCCTGCGGCATCTCGATACTGCCGATCGTCTATTTTGCCGGCGACCTAGGCTCCGTGAAACCCTTTGAGTGGGGGCTTATGCTGGTGCATGGCCTTTTTTGCAGCGGCCTTGCGAGTGTGCTGTATGCCAAGGGGATTGCGCGCACCAACGCGTTTGCGGCCAACTTGGTCTGCATGAGCGAGGTCGTGCTCGCTCCCTGCTGGTCGGCGCTCCTCTTTGGCGAGGTCTTTCGCTGGAACGAGTTTTTGGGCGCAGCGATTATCGTTTTGGTGATTGTGGCCAACTTGGCATCCGATGCCTTTGGCGATGGCTTTCTGGTGACGCTTGTCCGCCATCGAAGCAAAGAGCGCGCCTGACGGGATACGTCTGCCGTTTACGGTAAAAAACACTCCGCTGAGCGAGTGGTATTAAATAGTAAGAACCTGCATACCTATAATTGGTATCAAATCATTTGTGCCTGGCATGGGTGTTAGCAGCACACCAGGTACGCTTCGAGCCGTGGAATCGAACTCCCGGAATTGATATCAACAACGCGCGCGACGGGAGTGACGACGGTTCGAGATTCCTTATTGGGAGGAATTATGCTTGTCTAAGCAATCCTCGTCGGCTTAGTCGGAGCGTTTGGATGCCTCGACTACCAGCTCGGCACCCTCTACGCGTTCCGCCCCATCGTCCTGTGCCCGCTCGTGGGCCTGGTGCTGGGGGACCTGCAGACTGGCCTCGCGATCGGCGCCAGCCTGGAGCTGCTGTTCATGGGCTCGATCTCCATCGGCGCCTACGTGCCGCCTAACGAAACCGTCGGCGGCGTGCTCGCCTGCGCGTTTGCCATTCAGCTCGGTCAGGGTACCGAGACGGCCATCGCGCTCGCCATGCCTATCGCCGTCCTTTCGTTGACGATCGGCAACATTACGGATGCTGGATTCTCGATCATTGTTGACATTGCTGACAAGTGCGCTGCCAAGGGCAACCTCAAGGGTATCTACGCGGCACATTGGAGCATGGGCCTCTTTGGCTGCCTTGAGTACTTCCTGCTGTGCGGCGGCGCCTTCTATTTGGGTTCCGACGCTATCCAGGGCCTGCTCGACTTCATCCCGCCTTTCATCATCGACGGTTGCGGCGTTGCCGCCAACATCCTGCCTGCCATGGGCTTCGCCATGCTCGGCCGCCTGGTGCTCACCAAGCAGCTCGTGCCCTTCTACTTCCTGGGCTTCCTGCTGTGCTCCTACGCCAACGTGCCCGTCCTGGGCGTCGCCCTGATCGCCATCATCATCGGCATCGACAAGTTCGACCTGCTCGGCCTGGGCGGAGCCCAGCCCCAGCTCTCCGCGGAAGGGGATGAGGACGATGACTTCTAGTCCCGAGAACAAGATCACGCGCTCCGACCTCGTCAAGAGCGCCGTCAACGTCGGCGCCCTGGGCATGGAGTTCTCCTGGACCTACTACAAGCAGATGAACATCGCCTTCTGCCTGATGGTCGCCAACATGCTCAAGAAGATCTACGCCGGCCGCCCCGACGACTACGCCGAGGCCCTGCACCGCCACTGCGCGTTCTTCAACATCACCGTCCAGTTCGCCCCGTTCGTCGGCGGCATCGCGATGGCCATGGAGGAGAAGGTCGCCCGCGGCGAGATCGAGCCCGAGAGCGTCAACGACGTCAAGGCCGCCCTCATGGGCCCGCTGTCCGGCATCGGCGACTCCATCTTCCTGTCGACGCTGCGCGTGGTCGCCGCCGCGGTGGGCATCAGCCTGTGCCAGGCCGGCAACCCCTTCGGCCCCATCGCCTTCCTGCTCATCTACAACGTCCCCGGCTTCGCGCTGCGCATCTGGGGCGCCGTCAAGGGCTACGAGCTGGGCGTGGGCTTCCTGGACGAGGCCCAGAGGACCGGCCTCATGCAGAAGATCATGACCTGCGTGGGCATCGTGGGCGTCATGGTCGTGGGCGCCATGTGCAAGGACATGTTCTGGGCCAGCATCCCGGTGGCCATCGGCTCGGGCGACGACGCCCAGACCCTCCAGGACATCCTGGACGGCATCATGCCCGGCATGCTCGGCATGCTCGCCTTCTGGCTGTACTACTGGCTGCTGTCCAAGAAGATCAACCCCATGGTGCTGATCGTGGCCACCATGGTCGTGGGCATCATCGGCGCGTTCTTC
Source organism: Collinsella sp. (assembly GCA_014871545.1). Taxonomy (GTDB): domain Bacteria; phylum Actinomycetota; class Coriobacteriia; order Coriobacteriales; family Coriobacteriaceae; genus Collinsella. The sequence goes on from WGSR01000078.1 coordinate 5,485, forward strand.
GGCGTGCTGGCGTAAGGGCCCGGCTGCATAGATTTTCGTTGCAACCTGGAAAGGGGATGGAGCAGGCCTATGCCCTCCATCCCCTTTTTGTATAGAAGGAGTTCGTATGTTCGCGAAGGATCGCGAAGCAATGCGCCTGACGCCGGCAGAGGTCAGGCTGATTCTTATTGAGTCCCTGCAGTGGTGCGCCAACAACGCGGTCTACTTTTTGGGGCTTATCGGTGCGGCCACGTATGATCTGGCCGGCACGGCCTTTTTGGTTGCCGCCATTACGCTCGCGCGCAATCTTATGACGTCGGTGGGCAATATGGTGTCGGGCTCGGTCATCGACCGCTTTGGACCGCGCCGGACGTCATTTGTGACGTGCGTGATTACGGCGGTGCTATCGCTTGGCGTGGGGTTGGCGCCGTTGTCTGTCCCCGGGCTTGTGTTTGCCGCGTGCGTCTTGGGACTTGCGGGCGGCTTTATCAACACCTGCACGCATGCGTTTCCGGGATACCTGGAGTCGACCACCGAGGGCCGTACCCGCGTGAACGGTCTCATGGTGTTCTACAGCAATATCGCCTATACCGCTGGCCCGCTGCTCGGTGGTGCCATCGTGAGCTGTTTTGCCACGCAATCGGTCTATCTGCTCATGGCGGGCATGATGGGTGTGGCGGCCGTGCTCTCCTTGGGCTGTCACGAGTGTGTTGCTCCCGCAAAAGGGGAGAAGCCGAAGGGCGGTATTCTGGGCGGCATGGCCGAGGGCGCGCGACTTACGTTTCGCGACCACGACTTGCGCCTCATCTTTATCTCGGGCTTTTTGGGTTTCTTTGCGTTTGGCGCGTTCGATTCGCTTGAGTCGTTGTTCTACCGCGATGTGCTCAACGTGGATATCGTCTGGCTGGGCTGGCTGTCCTCGGTCGTGGGCCTCACTTCCTCGGTGGGTGCGTTCATCCTGACCAAGCTTCCTGCTCGCCATGTCAACCTGCGATTGTTGCTCGGCGCGCTCATGGCCGTGGGCATTGGGTCCATGGTGTACGTGGGCACCGATATGCTGGGGGTCGCGATTATCGGTCAGGCGATTAACGGTCTGGCCTGGGGATTCCTGGAACCGCTGCAGATGATCTTGATTCAGGAGCGCGCCGACATCAAATACCTGGGGCGCATTACCGGCTTTGTGCGCTTTGGCCTGATGAGCGCCGGCGTGCTGCCGCTGCTGGCGGCTCCGTTTTTGGCGGAGGCTTTGGGCGTCCAGGCGGTGCTGTTTGGGGCATCGACCATTATTGCGCTGGTAGGAACGCTGTTCTTTGCCACACAGGGGAGGCGCCAGAGGCGTTAGCTATACATTCAATTCTAATTTAATACCACTCACCAGAGAATTTCGACCGTTCACCGAGGATTGGAGCAGATTGATAAGTGGTATTAAAAATACGTTAGGTGTATGTCTATAATTGGTATCGAAAAGAAACGCGATGTATAGAGTTGCGTGCAGGACAGAAAGGAAAAGCCATGAAGGAAACCGAGAAGATCGAGATCATGCATTTCGACCAGGAGGGCTATCTCG
>WGSR01000079.1 GCA_014871545.1 Collinsella sp.
CCGCGCAGGCTGCCTACGACAAGAAGGGCGAGGACGTTCAGGTGCTCGACCTGACCGAGCTTTCCGACGTATGCGACTACTTTGTGCTCGCCACCGGTACCAACAACCGCCAGGTTGATTCAATTGTCGATGAGATCGAGGAGAAGGTCGCCGAGGCTTGCGGCGAGCATCCGTTCTCCATCGAGGGCCGCGAGCAGAAGACCTGGATGCTCATGGACTACGGCTCGGTTGTCGTCCACGTCTTCACTCCCGAAGCCCGCGACTTCTACCGCCTCGAGAAACTCTGGGGAGACGCCCCCCAGCTTCCCCTCGACCTCCTCTAAATGATTTTTCTGGGACGGGGATAAAATAATCATTGCTACCGTTTGCCGAACCGCTCACCTTTGTTGGGCGGTTCGGCCCTTTTCTTCCTTTCCTTTTGTATGCTGTGACTACTGCATCCTTGGAAGGGAGGGTTTCGATGACTCGTGTTGCCCGTGCGTTGTCCGAACTCGGCCATTATCACGTCATGCTCAAGGGCTGTGCTGGCCAGCTGATCTTCGAAGACGATGACGATCGCCTTTATTTTCTCAATCTATTGAACAGACGATTTACGTCCGCTCATATTCGTCTTCTTGCCTGGTGCCTCATGGACAATCATGTTCACCTGCTATTTGATGATCTCGATAATCAGATGAGCGTTGCTATGCATGCGATTGATACGGCATATGCGAAACACTTCAATCAAAAAACCGGTCGCCGCGGACCGGTGTTCCAGGAACGATTCAAGAGTGTGATCATTTCTGACGACAAACAGCTGCTCCGTTGCGTCCGATACATACACGACAATCCTGCAAAAGCAGGTATTTCTTCTGCTCCTCTGTATCGCTGGAGCAGCTTCCATGAGTATTTCTCTCATCCCGAAATTTGTGATTGTGAAGGTATTCTCAATCTGTTTGGGGGTACGGAAGCGTTTTATCTTTCGAGTACCGACGGCAAGCCTAATCCCTATTTTATGCCCGAAGGTAAGCATATCTCCGATATGGATGCGCTGGAAGTTGCCCGGGCTCTTTTGGCTCCTCATGAGCCTTATCAGCTTAAAACTTTGCCGAAATCAGAGCGAAATCGTCTTCTGGCAGTGTTGAGGCATCGGGGGTTTACGATTGACCAGATTTCGCGTCTGACGGGAATTGGGACCAATATCATTCAAAGGGCGAAATGACGCTCAAAATGATTAAAAAATCCCCGTCCTAGAATAATCATTCGCAGCTGCCCGGCTTTCTTTTTGCCCAAAGGCGGTTAATCGTTGAAGCGGGATTGGCGGCCGAAGGATAGGGCGGTGTCACCGAATTTGTCTCGGACGGCGTCGATGGCGACGGAGAGGTCGCGTCGGTCGCTGGATTGGGCTCCGCGGTCATCGATCTCGCAGAACAGGTCGGTCTGGATGCCGCCTTGGTGGTCGAAGTCGCTCATGCCGATGCCTGCTAAGCGAACGTGCATTCCTTCCTGCCAGATGTTGCCGAGCAGTTCGAGTGCAACCGCCACGAAGATGTTCTCATCGTCGGTCGGATGAGGCAGCCGGCGCTGTGCCGAGCGACCGTTTCCATACGAATACTTGAGCTTGAGCGTTACCGTGGCGCCTGTTAGTCCCTGACGGCGCAGACGGCGTCCCACTGACTCGCCCAGCAGCGCAATCGCCGCCTCAATATCCCCACGCTCAGTCAAATCTTTAGCAAAGGTGCGTTCATTGCTGACCGACTTGACCTCGCGCTCTTCATCGAGACTCGTGACTTCGGAGATTTCGAGTCCCAGCGCACGCTGGCGCATGCGTTCGCCGTTGACGCCAAAAATAGAGGCCAAGGTGGATTCCGGTGCACGTGATAGCTCGCCGAGGGTGTAGATGCGCATGCGGCGCAGTCGCTCCTCGGCCGAGCGCCCGATGCCACTCATGGCAGATACCGGCAGCGCGGCCAAAAAGCGCTGCTCGGTTCCGGGGCGCACGATGGTCAGCCCAAACGGCTTATCCCGCTCGCTTGCGATTTTTGCGACCGTCTTGTTGCAGCCCACGCCAATGGAGCAGGTCACTCCCAGCCCTGCCACGCGGTCGCTTATACGCCGCGCAACCAGCAGCGGGTCTTCGGGCGCAAAGCGACCCGGTGTGATATCGATAAAGGCTTCGTCGATGGATACGCGCTCCACGCGCGGCGTCTCCTCGGCGAGAATCGCCATGACCTGCGCGCTCACCTCGCGGTATCGGTCAAAGTGCCCGTGTGTCCAAATGGCTTGCGGGCACAAGCGCCGCGCCTCGGCCGAGGCCATGGCAGAGTGCACGCCAAAGCGCCGCGCCTCATACGAACACGTGGACACGACGCCACGCGAATCGGCGTCTCCGCCCACGATGAGTGGCTTTCCGCGCCATTCGGGATGATCGAGCATCTCCACGCTCGCAAAAAACGCATCGAGGTCCATGAGGCCCACCGCCGGACCCGTCCAGGGAGGCGGCGTGACGCCCATGGCATCCTCATAACCGTATGTATGTTCGCGTCTTTCCATGTCATGAGTATACCGCGCAGCTCATGTGGGGCGCGTGTATGTGCTTGCAAATCCCGAATTCTTGTCTAAGATATGGATTTGCCCTCGACTACACCGAAGAAGTTGGTCTCACGGACTTCACCTGCCCGCGTCGATGGCGTATTATGTTCAACTGTTTGTTTGTAGTTGCAGCCTAAAGCTGCTTGGTTGGAGGAGTTTCCTTTGGCAGTCAAGATTCGCCTTGCTCGTCACGGCGCTAAGAAGCGTCCGTACTACCGTGTCGTCGTCGCCGATTCCCGCGCCCCGCGTGACGGTCGTATCATCGAGGAGGTTGGCCGCTACAACCCGATGACCGCCCCCAAGACCATCAACCTCGACCTCGAGAAGATCGCCGACTGGCAGTCCAAGGGCGCTCAGCTCACCGACGCCGTCGCCGCTCTGGTCAAGGCCGCCAACGAGGGCGAGAAGACCGAGACCGTCGTCAAGAAGTCCAAGAAGCAGCTCGCCAAAGAGGCCGAGGCCGCTAAGGCTGCCGCTGAGGCCGCTGAGGGCGCCGAGGAGTAAATCGTGCCTGAGGTTGACGCTGCACAGCTCGAGGGTGAGGCAATGCTCTCAGATCGCATCGCCGATCTCGTCGAATATCTCGTTGTTCAGATCGTCGACGACCCGGATTCCGTGAGCCTTGAGGTCATCGATGGTGACGACGCCTCTACGATTGAGGTTTCGGTCGCCGAGGATGACGTCGCTAAGGTCATCGGCCGTCGTGGCCGTACCATCAAGGCCATTCGCACGCTCGCCCGTGCACTGGCCGCTCGCCTCGACACTGCTGTCGAGGTAGAGGTTCTGGGCTAGGACCTTGAGGTCCCAGTACAAAAACATCGCCCGTGTGGTCAAGCCGCACGGAAGGAAGGGGGAGGTCCTCGCGCAGCCGCTGCGGGGGCTTCCTTCTGTATTAGAGCCGGGTATGCGCGTCGCCCTGACGCCGCCGGCGCTCAAGCGCGACCGCTTTTGCACGGTCGTGTCCGTCACCGATACGGGCGATGGCGATCTGGTCTCGTTTGAGGGCATTGACGACTTGACGGCCGCCGAGGGCATCACGGGATGCTACGTGCTGGCAAATCGTGACGATTTTGAGCTCGATTCGCTCGACGCTGCCTATACCGACCTGATGGGTCGCGAGGTGGTCGACGAGCGCTTCGGTTTGCTCGGCACGATCGTAGAGATCATGTCGACGCCCGCTAACGATGTTTGGGTTGTTGAGGGCGATCGGTACGGCGAGGTACTGATTCCCGTGATCGAGCAGGTCGTGCTCGATCTTCCCGACACAGGAACAATTTCCGTCCACGTTATGGACGGTCTGATCGATATGGACAAGTAGGGAGGACAACATGCTGATCGAGACCCTTTCGGTCTTTCCCGAGATGTTTGAGCCCGTCATGTCCACATCGATCTTGGGCCGCGCCCGCAAGGCCGGCCTTTTTGATTTTAAGGCGTATAACCTGCGCGACTGGACGCACGACCGCCATCGTACCGTCGATGACGAGCCTTACGGCGGCGGGCAGGGCATGCTCATGAAGGTCGAGCCTATTGCCGAGGCCATCGAGGCCATCAGCTCCGAGGGTCCCAAGCCCACCGTAGTGTTCTTCACCCCCTGTGGCGAGCCCTTTACGCAACATGTGGCCGAGCGCCTGCTCAAAAGTGAGCGCCTGCTGTTTGTGTGCAGCCGCTACGAGGGCGTCGACGAGCGTGCGTATGCGTATGCCGATGAGCGTCTGTCGATCGGCGACTACGTGCTTACGGGTGGCGAACTTCCCGCTATGGTCGTTGCCGATGCCGTCGTACGCCTGATTCCCGGCGCCCTGGGCGACGAGATGAGCAATGTGGACGAGTCGTTCTCGACCGCCGAGGACGGAGGCCTGCTCGAGTACGCGCAGTACACCCGTCCCGCCGAGTTCAACGGCGAGGGCGTGCCGCCGGTGCTCGTGAGTGGCGATCACGCCAAGGTCGATGCCTGGCGTCGCAAGAACGCCATCGAGCGCACCTGCCGCTGGCGTCCCGATCTGATCGAGACGGCGCGCCTTACGCCCCAAGAGCGTGCGTACGCGCAGGAGATTTTGGACGCTTCGTATTCGCAGAGCGAGGAGTGAGAATGGTTCCATCGCAGCATTCCGCGTTGAGGGGCGCTTTTGAGTGGATTGCGGTCATCGCGATCGCATTGGTCGCCACCTTCTTGATTCGCTCGTTTGTGGTCGAGCCCTTTGTGGTGCCCACCGGCTCTATGGAGGACACAATCGAGATTGGCGACCAGATCCTGGCGCAAAAGGTGAGCCTCGAGCTCGGTCAGCCCGTCAAGCAGGGCGATATCGTGGTGTTTCACAACCCCGATGGCACCTCCGAGCATGATGTTCTTGTCAAGCGCGTTATTGCCACGGCCGGCCAGACGGTCGACCTGCAGGACGGCAAGGTGGTCGTTGACGGCCAAGCGCTCGACGAGGACTATACGGCGGGCATGAGCTGGCCGCTTTCGGTCCAAGCGCCCGGCGCCCAGGTGAGCTATCCCTACACCGTCCCCGATGGCTGTGTGTGGGTGATGGGCGACAACCGAGAGAACTCAGCCGACTCCCGCTATTTTGGGCCGGTCGACCGCTCCGATTTAATGGCCGTGGCACTCGTTCGCTACTGGCCGCTCAACCGCATCGGCGCTATCGACTAAAAACCGCTATAGTACAGTACCTAACCGTGTAATCGTTTCGACGAGGGGATATTAGAGGCATGAACGCTTCATCGCTTTCCTTCCAAGACATCATCCTGCGCCTCCAGCAGTACTGGGGCGAGCAGGGCTGCGTCATTATGCAGCCCTATGACTCCGAGGTCGGTGCCGGTACCTTCCATACCGCGACCACGCTGCGCTCGCTCGGTCCCGCCGAGTGGCGCACCTGCTATGCGCAGCCCTGCCGCCGTCCCGCCGACGGCCGCTACGGCGAGAACCCCAACCGCATGCAGCACTACTATCAGTTCCAGGTGCTCATCAAGCCCTCGCCGGTCAACGCCCAGGAGCTCTACCTGGGTTCGCTGGCCGCCATTGGCCTGGACCCCAACGACCATGACGTCCGCTTTGTCGAGGACGACTGGGAGAGCCCGACGCTCGGCGCCTGGGGTCTTGGCTGGGAGGTCTGGCTCAACGGCATGGAGGTCACGCAGTTTACGTACTTCCAGCAGGTGGGCGGCATCGAGGTCGACCCCGTGCCTGTCGAGATCACCTATGGCCTGGAGCGTATCGCCATGTATGCGCAGGGCGTCAACTCCGTCTACGACCTGGTGTGGAGCTACCTGCCCGACGGCACGCCCATGACCTATGGCGACGTGTTCCTCGAGAACGAGCGCGAGTTCAGTGCCTATAACTTTGAGGTCGCCAACGTCGAGATGATGCGTCAGAAGTTTGACGACTACGAGGCCGAGTGCCATTCCTGCCTGGAGCGAAAGCTGCCGCTGCCGGCGTACGACTGTGTCATGAAGTGCAGCCACGCCTTCAACCTGCTCGATGCCCGCGGTGCCCTATCCGCGGTCGAGCGTGCCAACTACATCCTGCGCGTCCGCGCCGTCGCCAAGGCGTGCTGCGAGGCCTACATGGCCGAGGTCGCCGGAGTCAACGAGAATGCCGACCAGGAAGGCGAGGTGGCGTAAGCCATGGCAGACGCTAAGGATTTCCTGTTTGAGATTGGTACGGAGGAAATGCCCTCCGCACCGTTGAACAATGCCGTCAAGCAGCTTGGCACCATGATCGCCAAGGGCCTCGACGAGGCCGGTCTGGCCCATGGCGAGGTCCGCGTGATCTCGAGCCCGCGTCGTCTGGCTGCGCTCGTGGCCGATGTCGCCACTGCGACCGATGAGGTCCATGAGGTCAAGCGCGGTCCCGCGGCAAACATTGCCTTCGATGCCGACGGCAACGCCACCAAGGCCGCCCAGGGCTTCGCCCGCAAGTGCGGTGTGGCTGCCGAGGACCTGGTTCGACGCGAGGACACTGACGGTCGCGAGTATGTGTTCGCCGAGAAGAACATTCCCTCCGCACCGGCTACGCCGATTCTGACCGCTCTGTGCGAGAAGACTATTGCCGGCCTGCAGTGGCCCAACTACCGCAGCCAGCGCTGGGGCCACGAGCACGCGACCTTTGTTCGCCCGGTCCGTTGGATCTGCTGCCTTTTGGGCGAGGATGTTGTTCCCGTGTCGTTTGCCGACGTGACGAGTGGCAACACCACGCGTGGTCATCGCGTACTTGGTCCTGGTGACCACGTTGTCGCCAGCCCCGCCGTCTACGAGCAGGTGCTCGAGGACGCCGGCGTGCTCTCTGCTGAGCGTCGTCGTGAGGCCATCCTTGCCGGTATCGCCGAGGTCGAGGCTGCCCGTCCCGGCTGCCATGTTGATACGCCCAAGAAGGTCTTCGAAGAGGTCATCAACCTCTGCGAGTGGCCGACGGTGCTCGTCGGTACCTTCGATGAGG
>WGSR01000008.1 GCA_014871545.1 Collinsella sp.
TGATAAGGGCCACACGTGAGGTGGTGCCGGTCTTTTTGTTGATCGAGGAAATGTGGCGGTAGAGCGTGGAGCGCGAAAGGAAAAGCGTTGTGGCGATGTCCTGAACGCTCTGGTCCGAAACGACCAAGGCCGCAAGAATATCGCGCTCGCGCTCTGTAAGCTCAAAGGTGGCGACGAAGGCATCGAGGCGTTCATCGGACGTGAGCTCCGCTGCCTCCACGGGCTCGGGGTCGGAGCATGTGGGCGCAAGATCCCCACCAAGATCATCGGTGGCAGGCGCCAGCTCGTCCCGTATCACGGCGTCATCGGCTCGTTGCCCCAACTGTCCCAGCAGCGTAATCGCAATGCCCACAAACATCACGAGCGCCGCGCCGACCGCAGTCAGCACGTTTTGACTCGAGACGATCGCCACTGCCGGCGCCGTCACGAACATCGAGCACACGTTGTTGACGACGCGACCCATGCACGGCCAAAAATATGACCAGCGCGCATAAAGCGAGACGGCGGCATATTTTGTGGTAAAGAACACCACAAAGAAGCCTGAGCCCAGATAAAAGATGATCGTGGCAGCAAGCTCGTTGCCGCCATTGCCGTCGACGATGAGCACAAAGAACGAAAGCGTGGACAACATGGCGGCGCATGTCATGCCGATATTCATATACGACCGGCCGTGCAGATCAAATAGGACGCCAGCGGCCAACGAGCTCACGACAAGCAGTAGGCGCGGCCAATCGCCCAAATCGACGGCTCCGACAGCATGCAAGGTCGTGAGGCCAGCGTTGAGAGCGGCGAATACGCCGGAAAGATACACCGTCGCCACGGTCAGGCGAACTACGGCGCGGCGGAATGCCGCCTTTGCCTTGGGATCGTCTTGCCACTTGGCGCCATATTTCAAAGCATCTACCGAAAGTCCGGCAACGCTGGGTTCAAAGTTGGGATCGGACTCGTCGCGCAGTTTGGCGCGTCGGGCACCGTGGAGCAACGCCACCTGCACGATCGCACAGACAACCAGAACAGCCTGCTGAGGAATGCCGGCAGGCATCACCATGTGGTTGAGAACCTGCACCAGAACGCCCATGGCGTAAGAAAGTGCGGCGGCGCGCGCCAAGCAGGGCGTTCGCGCAAAGCGCCTCGCAAAATTTGCATGAGCAGTCGATCCGCAGTAGCCCAGCGCGCAGCACGCCACCAAACCGCCGGCAATTACCACCTCAACCTGAACCGCCATAATCAACAGCAGCAATGCCGCCACCAGCAAAACGCCCGTGACGTCACTCGTTGCGTCGATAGCATGGGGACGGCGATAGTACAGAATGGGACGCACAAAAAAGCCAATCACGCTCGCGCCGATGACAAGGCTCTCATAAATAACGACCTCGTTCGGAGACACGAACTCGGCCATGCGCACATCAAAAAGATACTCGCACGCCAAAAACGTGAAGAAGAACAGCGCCAGGCATATAATCTCCCCCATGCCCCGACGCAAATATGCGGTTGTGTCTCCCATGCCCCTCATGGTTAACCCCCAGCCTCTCAATTGTCTGGAAATCTATTTTAATAAAGAACCAGTCTCAATATCGAAGCCAGGCTCGAAATGCTGCCAATTCGACCCCAGCCGTCCACATCACGCCGCGATTTTGAGCCGCATGGACCAGAAGGGACGCGCGCGATCTCTAGCTCGGCCAGGAGTGTCCCCAACTACCACTCATTTAAGTACGTCCCCAATGAGTGCAATGACTACCCGCAGCAAGGAGTGTCCCTATGTGTCGGATGAAAAATGGGCCATGTGTCCCAGTTGTGGAGACTCCTTGAGCCGTCTGGGTATCGCGAAGGATCGCGCACTCCCCCATCATCAAAAGTGACACACGCTACCAGTTGATGGGAGGCAGCCATGGGCTTCTTTGACAAGATGTTCGAGAAGAAAGAGTGCGCGATTTGCGGTACCGAGCTGGGACTTCTAGGTAAGACAAAAATCAATGAAGGCTACCTGTGCAAAGAGTGCGCCGGCAAGCTCTCCCCCTACTTTCACGGCTATCGCTCCAGCACCGCGGACGACATCCGTGAGCAACTCGCCTACCGCGAGGCCAACGCCGAACGCCTGTCTTCGTTCAACCCCACGCGCACGCTTTCTGCCGGGCGCACCAATATTATGCTCGATGAGGACGCGGGCCTGCTGATCATCACTTCGCAGAGCCGCTGGCGCGACGCCAATCCCGACATCATCGAGTTCTCGCAGGTACTCGGCTGCGATATGGATATCGACGAGCATCGCACCGAGATCTATCGCGAGACCAAGGATGGCGAGCGCGAGAGCTACAACCCGCCGCGCTACGACCTGGATTACGACTTTAATCTGACCATCCACGTCAACACGCCGTACTTTACCGAGATCAACCTGCGCGTGAACGACTCCACCATCGATCAGCGCGGTTCCATCGAATACCGCGAGGCCAAGCGCCAGGCAACCGAGGTCCGCGACGCGCTGGTGCAGCTGCGCCAGGAGACGCGCGACAGCGTCGTGGCCGCCAAGGCCCCCAAGACCGCGGTGACCTGCCCCTTCTGCGGAGCCACCACCATTCCCGATGCCAGTGGACGCTGCGAATACTGCGGCGGCGCCATCGGCGCATAGCCCCCGGCACGGAAAGGACCGATCATGGCCTTCGAGAGCGTTAACTATCAGTGCCCTGCCTGCGGTGGCCCCTTGCATTTTGCAAGCGCCGAGCAAAAGCTCGTCTGCGACTACTGTGACTCGCGCTTTGAAGTCGAAGAAGTCGAGGCCCTCTATCGCGAGCGCCAGGACAAGGCAGACGCCAAAGCCGATGCCGCAGCCGCAACGCCAAAGCCCGTCGCCGACGACGCGGTGCAGGAGCTCGCCCAAAACGCCGGCTACATCTGCTCGTCGTGCGGCGCCGAGCTCGTGTCCGACGGCACCGTCGCCGTCACCACCTGCCCGTACTGCGGCAACTCCGCCGTGGCGCCCGGCCAGCTCTCGGGCGACTTCTCACCCGACCTGGTGATTCCGTTTAAGCTCGGGCGCGACAACATCACGGCCGCACTCAAGGAACACTACAAGGGCAAGATCTTGCTGCCCAAGAGCTTTGTCACCGGCAACCACATCGACGAGGTCCAAGGTGTCTACGTACCGTTTTGGCTCTACGGTGCCCGCGTTGACGGCGAAGTGCACTTTGACGCGACCAACGAGACCGTGACCGAGGAATCCGACCGCACCGTCACGACCACCGACCACTACGATGCCTATCGCAAGGGCAATATCTCGTTTAAGCGCGTACCCGTCGACGGATCGTCCAAGATGCCCGACGGCCACATGGACGCCATCGAGCCGTTTGACTACGACGCGCTGCGCCCGTTCTCGGTCGCATATATGCCCGGCTACATCGCCAACCGTTACGACGAGGGCTGCGAGACCTGCAAGGCGCGCGCCGAGCGTCGTATGGAAGAAAGTACGATCTCGGCCCTGCGCGAGACCGTCGTCGACGAATACGACGATGCCACGGTCGAAAGCAAGCAGCTCGACTACACCTGGGAAGACAGCGACTACGCCCTGTTCCCCGTCTGGATGCTCTCCACCTCGTGGAACGGCAAGAGCTACCTGTTTGCCATGAACGGCCAGACCGGCCGCTTGGTCGGCGAGCTCCCCTGCTCCAAGCCCAAGCTCGCCATCGCCTCGGTGCTGTTCTTTGTGATCGGATTTATCCTCTCCCAGATTCTCTTTATGGGGGAATACGCCTTCGATCCGGATTACCTCACCTTTGATATCGAGGGCATCCTCATCAACATCATTGCGCCGCTGATCATCGTAATCATCGGAGACGTGCTGCTGGTAGGCCAGCTCAAGACGGCCAACGAAGCAACCCATGCCGATGAGTACTGCGGCGAGCTCGACCTGACCGAGAAGCACGACACCTTCAGCCACACCGAGACCACCGTTGTCATGAAAGACGACAAGGACGACTAAGCAATCCAACCAATACCACCCGGCCTTTGACGAGAAAGGAAGATCACCATGGGACTCTTGAAAGCTGGATTGGGAGCTGCCGGCGGCGTCATGGCCGACCAGTGGAAGGAATTTATCTACTGCGAATCGATGCCTGCTGACGTCTTGGCCTGCAAGGGCAGCAAACGCACCGGTGGCCGCAGCTCCAACACGCGCGGCGAGGACAACGTCATCTCCAACGGCTCGGTCATCGCCGTCAACGACGGCCAGGGCATGCTCGTGGTGCAAAACGGCAAGATCATCGAAGTCGCGCTGGAGCCCGGTGAGTTTGTCTTCGATACCGGCAGCGAGCCGAGCGTCTTTAGCGGCAACCTGGGCGATTCCATCAAGGAGACCTTCGCCAATATCGGCAGCCGCTTTACCTTTGGCGGCGACGCGGGCAAGGACCAGCGTGTCTACTTCATCAACACCAAGGAGATCATCGGCAACAAGTACGGCACCGCCTCGCCCGTGCCCTTCCGCGTGGTCGATAACAACATTGGCCTGGACGTCGACATCTCCGTGCGCTGCAACGGCGAGTATTCGTACCGCATCACCAATCCGCTGCTGTTCTACACCAACGTGTGCGGCAACGTGACCGATAGCTACACGCGCGATAAGATCGACAGTCAGCTTAAGTCCGAGCTGCTCACCGCCCTGCAGCCCGCCTTTGCCAAGATCTCGGAGATGGGTATCCGCTACAGCGCCATCCCCGGCCACACCACCGAGCTCGCCCGCGCGCTCAACGAGGTCCTCTCTGCCGACTGGCGTGACCTGCGCGGCGTCGAGATCGTGAGCTTTGGCGTCAACTCCATCGCCGCCTCGCAAGAAGACGAGCAGATGATCAAGGACCTGCAGAAGGCCGCGGTCATGCGCGATCCCACCATGGCGGCAGCCAACATTGCCAGCGCCCAGAGCGATGCGATGCGCGCGGCAGCCGCCAACCCCAACGGCGCGATGGCAGGCTTTATGGGCATGGGCATGGCAGGTGGCATGGGCGGCATGAACGCCAGCCAGCTGTTCGCCGCCGGCCAGGCACAGCAGCAGGCCGCTCCGCAGCCGGCTCCGGCTCCCGCCCCCGCACCGGCTCCCACCGCCGCACCTGCGGCCGGCGCATGGACCTGCAGCTGCGGCGCCACCAACACCGGCAAGTTCTGCTCCGAGTGCGGCAGTCCCGCACCCGCCCCGGCACCGGCCAAGTGGTTCTGCCCCAACTGCGGCAGCGAAAACGGCGGCAAGTTCTGCAGCAACTGCGGAACGCCTAGGCCCTAGCCCCTCTATCTGGTAATTGGCGGGGGGGTCCGCCACCCCCGCATTTGCTTCTATGGGTTTCGTTCGATAAAGGAGGACACCATGAAGACAACGTTCAAAAAGTCCGTGCTCGCATTTCTGACATGCGTCCTGGCGCTCGCCTTTGCCCTGACGGGCTGCAGCGGCGGCGGCAAAGACCCCAAGGCCAACTTCGTCGGCAGCTGGCAGTACTCGGGTGGAACCTTCGATGGCGAAGAGCTCACCGATGAGTACATGGACATGCTCAAGGAGTGGGGCGTCAACTGCATCCTGATCCTCGATGAGGACGGCACGGGCACCCTTGACTTGTTCCTTGAGGTCGACGACCTGAAATGGGAGGCCAAGGACGCCACCACCGTAACGATCACCGCCGAAGACGAGTCATACGACCTGAAGCTCAAGGACGACAAGCTCGTCCTGGAGGTGGAAGGCGACAAGCTCATCTTCACCAAGTCCGACAAGGATCTGTCCGGTACGGTGAAGAAGGATCGCGAGAACGTCGAGAAGGAAGAGGAGATCGATGAGGCCGTCGAAGACGACGATGTCCAGAGCGTCGAAATCTCCCCCGCCGTCACCGTCGCCGATGACGATCTGTGCACCATCACCATCACCGAGAAGTTCAAGGACGACTGGGGCGACATCGGCTTTGTCGTCAACATCACCAACAAGAGCGACAAGGACCTGACCTTCTACGCTCCTTCCGGCAAGACCAACGTCAACGGCACCATGAAGGAACCCTGGTTCTCGGCTCACCTGATGCCCGGCACCAACGCCACCGAGGAATTCACGTTCTCGAACGGCGAGCTTGACAGCCTTGACGACCTGGTCAACACGACCATCGGCATCGACGCCTATCTGACCGATTCCTACGAGGACGTCGCCTCTTACACCGCAACCATCGCGTAACGGCACGTAACATCAGCCGCGGATTGGCGGACACATCCGCGCACATGTCAAGCGGGGCCGCAGGAGATAATCCTGCGGCCCCGCCGCTTTATGCCGACAGCACTGCCCATACAAGCAGGCCGCCCGTCGTTTTTAGATGCGAAACGGCGGGCGGCCTATCTTTACGGCGCCGGAACACGGGTGAGCGCACCGACTACGGGCGCTCCATGTTGGGAACGATACTGCCCTCCGTTACTGCACGCACGGCCAGGCGCATGATGTTGTCGTAGCCGGTCTTATTGAGAATCTCCGAGATACGGCGTTTGATGGTGCCCTCACTCATAAACAGCTCGGCCGCAATCTCGCGGCGGCTTTTACCCTCGCAGGCAAGGCGCAAGATCGACAGCTCGACATCGTCGAGGGCCGCCGTGCCCGAAAAGATGCTCTCGGGCGGCTTGGGAAACGTGCAATAGCCCGCCAGCGTGGAGCGCATCACGGCGAACAGCTCGTCGATACCGACGTTCTTGTACACAAAGCTGTCGACGCCCGCCTCGCGGGCCTGGTCCACAAAGGTGATCTCGGGCATACCCGTCATGATAATGACGCGGCACTCGGGCAGTTGTTCTTTAATGCGCGCCGCCGCCACGATGCCGTTGGAATCATGCTCGGTGCATACGTCCATCAGTATCATGTCCGGGCGCTCCTTGAGCACAACGTCCAAGGCATCCGAGGCGTCGGCAATCGCGGCGACAACGGTCATGTCGGGCTGGTCGCCCACGGAACGCGCCAGGCTCTCGCGCAGGATGGCCTGGTCTTCGACTATAAGGACGCGGATCATGAGCTTCTCCTTTGGACCGTAGCGTTGGAGGCGAGCGGGATGGACACCGTAAGCGTGAAGGGCGGGGCGGTGCGGACTTCCAGGCTGCCGCCCAGATTCTGTGCGACATGCCTCATACCTGGGATACCCGTTCCCTCGCGATACGATACGGGTGCAGGCGCGCCGTCGTTAGAAACGGCCATCCGCGCAACAGCGCCGTCTTCCGACGTCTCCTGCCGCAGGCGCACATGGACCTGATGGGCCTGTGCATGCTTGGTGGCATTGGTCGAGGCTTCGCGGATAATCTGCAGAAAGGCTGCGGCGACACGCGCGTCGCTTGGCAGCTCGCCCTCCACATCGATCTGCACGCTCACCAGGCCAAAGGCATGGACGATATCGCCCAGTTGTTCTGCCGGTTCGGCGTCGCCCCCGCTGCGCAGATCGGCAGCGATTGAGCGCAGCAGCGGGTCAATCTGCTCGAGCGACTCGTCGTCCAGGCGCCCCTCCTCCAGATAACGATGGAGGATGGACAGGCGCTGCCCGATCACGTCGTGCACGCGAGCGCGCATACGCAGATAGGCCGCATTGTCAGCAACTTTTTTGACTTCTTCGATCTGGGCTTGGAGCTCTTGGCCCGCAAGCTCAAGCAGGTGGTTGGCTTGCGCCAGGCGATCATGAGCATGCGCATACTCTGTTACATCCAGGCCGATAATGCGCTCAAAGAGGCGGCCCGAAACCATAACGTCATCGTGCACAAACAAGCGAATCTCGGCGGGAGAAACCTCGACCACCGCCCGCGCCTCACCAAAGCGGTCCAGATTAATCCGCACACGGTTCTGGCTGCTTTCGGGCATTTGCATGCTGAGTTTGCGCAGGTCGTTCCATGTGCCGCTCATATCGCCTAGGTCGGTGGGCATATGAAGTTCCACCAGGTTTCTGCGCATGCAGCGGTTCATGAGCAGCGGACGGCCCCTCGGGTCCAGATACAGGATGCCCACGGGAATCACGTTGATGGTCTCGATCGTCGAGAACGCGGTGATATCCTCCTGGCGGTTACGGACGTCCATCAAGAGCGCCGCGATGGAACGGAACAGGAAGAACGCTCCCTCTGCGATAAGGACAACGGTCCACGCCGAGCCCATGGCAAAAACCACCGGCGGTGTAACGGCGACAACAAGCAGCAGCTCGACCAGCATGACGGGGCGACGATAGCGCACCATAAGCACCACGCCATAGGCAAAGATTGCGGCATTGAGCCACAGCACTCCGCCCATTGCCCTGGCACAAACGTCAAGCGGCGCCACCAGATACGAGCCAGACGACGCGAACAGGATAAGCGCCGAAACCACCAGGTGAACCACGAGGCTCGCCTCGTAGGCGCAAATCACCTTACGGTTATAGGACGAGCGGCGCGATGAGATGAGCGGGACGTGGATCGTCTGCAGACACGCAGCCAGGGCAAAGACAACATCGAGCGCAACGATTTGGGGAAGGATGAGCGAAATCTGCATCGTCACTCACCCGCCCTCGGCATCAACACGATCATACGCAACTGGCCGGGTTCGCCCTCAAGGCGTTATGCCACGTTGCGCCTTTGCAGAGCGCTTTCGAGCTCTTGCGCAGCGGGCGTCTGCGAAAGATCTGCATCATCGTTGGAAAAAAGCGTGGCGCGCAGCTCGACACTGCATCGGTCATGGTCGCCCAAGTGATACATAAGCGCCGGATGGTCGGTGGTGTAGGCAAAAAACGCAAAGTCATACACGCAGTCGTACAGGGCGCTTACCGTACTGGCGTGCATCGGACGCCGTATGGCGATAATCGAGGCGCAATCGATATCGATGGTGCGCAGGTCGCTTGCGAGCTCGTTGGCAATGAGCTGAATACGGTCGCGATCAAAACCGCTCTCCCCGTGCTGTGCCAACGTGAGCGACCCCTTGCGCTTGCAATAGGCGACGAGCATCTTGGCGCGCTGCAGCATGCGGTAGCGCTCGTGCGAAGACGCTTCGTCGGTCAACGGCGGCAGCGAGCTCAGCAGGTCGTACATCCCTTCGAGCGCGCGGGCAAGCGCTTGATCCACGTCTTGGACCAGCAGGGTCTCGGCCTCTTGATCTGCCAAATGCGTCTTAAGGTCGTAGTCGGCGGCGAGCAGCTCATTTTGACGCTGCAGCTCCATACGACGATGTGCCAGTTCACGGTTAAGCTCGTTGAGATCCGACACGTCTTGGGCAAGCAGGGCCGATCCGCCCAGCAGTGGAAAGGCACGGTACATTACATCGGGATCGGACGCCACGGCAAAGGCATGGGCGCGGCTGTGCGCCTGGGTCCGCAACTCCTCGCGCACGCCTACCGGCATTGGCTTTGACACTGGCGTGGCATAGACTTCCTGCAGGTCGCGCGTTAGAACTTTGAGGTCAAGCGGCAAGGTGTCGAAAATGCCGGCGATGTCGTGATATGACGGAACGACACCGCAATCGAGACAGATTTCCATCGCCACCACGCACAAGACGCAATAGACGAGCGAGAAGTTGAGCCTCCATGCCCAGGGCACGCGCAACGCATATGAGATGGCAAAGAACGCGCCGCCCAGCAGCACGAGCGCCGCCGTGCCCGAGAAACGTTGGATGCGAAAGGACGAGGACCGGCCCACCAGGATAAAAAAGGCCACAAAGTTAAAGGCCGTCCACACGAGGACGGCGAAATAACCCCAGCCGTACGTGTAATCGTTGCTCCAGGTGTCGCTTGTACGGTCAAAGTGGAAGACCTGCTGGTGAAAATCGTTGGTGAGCACAAATCCGATAAGCAGGATAGCCACAATCCACAGCGCAGCGCAGTAGCGGCGACCCAGGCGGTGTTGCTCCAGGCCCGCAAGGCGCAGACCACACAACTGGTAGAGCAGCGGAATGAGCGTCATGGGCACGTAGTACAGGTACCACAGCACGGTGGCATAGAACGGCGTGAACGACTTGTACTTGAGAATGACTTCGATCATCCACAGGGCGCAGATGGAGGCGATGGCAACAAGGCGGCGGCGCAACACATAGTCCAAACAGCGCAGATAGACCGATACGCCCCAGATCGAAAATGCAATTGCGGCAACAAGCAACGGCAGAGAGCTCGAATGGACGAGCGCATCCACGACCTCTTCGGACACCTCGCTATAGGCGGGCACGGCGTTAGAAAGTTTGGGGTCGAAGGCGAACAGCGCCGGCAAGACTGCCAAAAGCATGAGGAACATCGCGGTGATGACACCGGCGATAGCAAAGACGCGGTGGCGGTACACCTGATGTGTTATGCCAACAAGGAATCGCGGCATGGCGAAGAGCCTGCCGCCCCTGGGATCCGCCACGGGTGCGGATCGGGCGGCCGCGTTGCCGATATGTCGCTCGCGGGTACCCATAGTGCTTTTAGTGTACCGACAGATGGGTCGAAAAAGCGGGCCGCATGTCCCAAAATCCGCAGACGGCAAGGCGCCCGGCAGCCTCCCCCGTCTGGCACTTCCCGATATCCGCCCGCCCCAAACCACCGCAAAGGGGACAGGCACCTTTGTGGTGGTTTGGGGCGATGCGCTAGTCCACGGTGATGTCGAGGTTCTTGCCGATGAGGCCTACGTAGCCGCCCTCGGCAGCCTTGGGGCTGTCAGCATGGCAGAGAACCCACTTGTCGGCCTTCCAGTAGCAGTAGCTGTCGCCGGCCGTGGGCATGTCGGCCGCGGCCTCGGGGCGCGGGCCGTTGGTGCCGGCGGGCAGCGCCACCATCACCTGGAAGCCACCGTCGTCGACCATGCACGGCGTGTAGTGGAGCGTGGTGTTGAAGACTTCGACGACCGTACCCGCCGGCACGCGAAACGCCTTGACGCACGCGGTGTCGAGCTTGCCGTCCTCGATCTCCCAGCGATGCGCCACGAGCAGGATAAAGTCGCGAGCGCCCAAGTTGAATTCGCTCGCGCGGTGATACTCCAGGCAGTTGAGTCGTGTATTGTGGCCGTTGCACCAGCCGAGCTGGAAGGGACGGCCACCAAACATGAGAAAGCCAAGCTTGTCGGCATCCATGACACCCTCGAGCTCCGGCGCGCTCGCCACGTATTTGCTGCCCTCAGGGATGGGCGTGGAGGCAAGCGCCTCGAGCACGGGCGACGTAAGCTCGGACGGAACGTCATCCCAAACGTTGCCATAGGATTTGAACTCGGGATCGTTGACAGAGTAGATATGCATGTTCACTCCTGTTCGTAAATGTGACAGTATGAACATTCTAGAACAATCTTGTTCTGTTTTGAGCACTCGGCATAAAAAAGCGCTCCGCAAAGAGCGGGAGCGCTTCTAGTACAAACGCTATTTCTGCGAGGGACTTACGCCTGCTGATAGTGCAGGTGCTCCTCGTCGATATCGGCCAGGTCGCGGTTGAGGTAACGGCGCGCGAGCCAGTTAGCCATGGGAAGGTTCTGGTCCAGGTAGTTGCCGCACTCCTCAGGAGCGGCACCGGGGACATCGCCCTCAAAGTCGGCGACAAACTCGAACAGCTCACGCACGAGCGGCAGGATCTCCTCGCTCGTCACCTCGCCAAATACGACGAGGTAAAAGCCCGTGCGGCAGCCCATGGGGCCAAAGTAGACAATGCGGCTCGACCACTCGGCATGATTGCGAAGGAACGTCGCGCCCAGGTGCTCAATGGTGTGGCACTCGGCGGTGTTCATGACCGGCTCCTTGTTGGGCGTGGTCAGGCGCAGGTCAAACGTGGTGACGGCAGCACCGGTCGCCGGATCGCGGTCGATGCGGCTCACATACACGCCGGGCTCAAGCAGCAGATGGTCAACGGAAAAACTCGCGATGCGCTCCATGGCAGATCCTCTCGGTAGTCAATTTGGGACGGGCTCTTTTAGCTGGTTCGAATGGTCGCACCAATCATACCAGTCAAAAAAGCCCCGTCCCAAATGAGCTACCCGGGACGGGGATCAATGAGTTTTAAATCCCCGTCCCAGAAAAATCATTCTAGGTAATCTAGAAGGACTTTTCCGCTCTGGGGTCTGGCGCCGTTCCGACTAGATCTCGCGCACGCTTTGGCGCTCGACAAAGTAGGTCGACACGGCCGTCTTGCAGGTATAGCTCTTGGGGTTGCGGATGTTGCCCACCAGGCGACGCACCGCGATCTCGCCCACCTCGTGCTTGGGAACATGCACCGTGGTGAGCGGCGGGTTGGAGAAGGCGCCCAAAGACAGGTCGTCAAAGCCGATGATCGAGACATCCTCGGGCACGCGAATACCGTGCTCGTTGAACGCGCGCATGGCGCCCACGGCGAGCACGTCGTTCTCGGCAAAGAAAGCCGTCGGCAGATCGTCGCGCGAGACGTTGTCGAGCCACACGCCCATGTCGTGATAAGCGCCCTCGAGCGTGGTACCCAGCGTGACGTGCCATGCCGGGTTGGCCTCAAGATCCGCGTCCTCAAGCGCTTGGCGATAGCCGCGCTCGCGGTCCTTAAAGTTGCGGATCCGAAGGTCGCCCGCCAGATAGCCGATTTGCCTGTGGCCTTTCTCGATAAGGTAATCCACGGCACGCAGCACCGAATCGGTGTTGGCGATGACTACGGCATCGAAGTACTGGCGATCGCTCCAGCCGTCGAGCACAATCAGGTGGGCGGCAGCGTCGGCGAACAGGGCGTAGTCCTCCTCGCCCAGCTCGGTACCCATCAGCACGATGGCGGCCGACGGGTCGGCGATCAGGCCCTCGACCTGCGGGCGCACGGCGTCCAGGTCGCTAAAGTCGAGCGAGACAAAGCTCGTGCTCATGCCGTGGCGACGCGCCTGGCGCTCCACGCCCTCGATGACCGCGGGATGGAAGGTGCTCTCGTCCAGGATGGCGCCCGTCTTGCGCGCAAGCACAAACTGGATGCTCTCGAGCTGCGTCGACTGCTGATAGCCAAGCGACTGCGCGCACTCCAGGATGACCTTGGCGGTCTCCTCGCTCACGCTGCGCTTGCGGTTGAGCGCGTTGGACACGGTTGCGGGCGAAAAGCCGGTAATGCGGCTGATCTCGCGGACGCTTGCTTTAGCCATCGTTCCCCCTAGCATCGGTCGCGGCCGAGCATCGTGGCTTGACCGCCCCGTGGCTCGGCAACTAAACGACCGCAAATTCAATCTAAACAGAATAGTAAATGTTTAATAGCTAGTTTAGCCTGTTGTCAAGCGAAGTGGCACGACTATTCCCCCAACGGGCGCATTTGTCCATCTTAACGTTATTACGCAAGGTCTTCGCCATTGCTTGCTATTACGCGTCGGTACCATTCGAAGCTTTTCTTTTTACGTCTCTCAAACGAGCCCGCACCGCTATCGTCTCGATCGACATAGATAAACCCGTAGCGCTTACGCATCTGCCCTGTGGCGACCGAAACCAAATCGATCGGGCCCCAACAGGTATATCCCATGAGTTCCGCCCCGTCGAGCTCGACGGTCTCCCTCATCGCCTCGATGTGGGCCCGCAGGTATTCAACTCGATAGTCGTCTTCTATTTCACCCGAATCTTCCGGCACATCAGGAGCACCCAAACCGTTTTCGACGATGAACAGCGGCTTTTGATAGCGATCCCAGATTTCATTCATGGTGACGCGCAGCCCTTTGGGGTCGATAAACCTCCCCCAAGGCTCCTGTTTTAGATACGGATTAGGCGCCGAGCGAAGAAGGTTCGAATCGAACTGACCTTCCGCATGCGCTTTTGCGACGCGCGTCGAGTAATACGAAAACGAGACGAAATCGACCAGGTTTGCAGCCAGTACTTCGCGGTCATCATCCCGATAGGGCACCTCAAAACCATGGCGGGCGTATTCCTTGAGAACATAGCTCGGGTACGCACCGCGCACCTGGACGTCGGTAAACATGTAATGGCTGCGATTCTCAGCCTGCGCAGCCAGCACATCGTCCGGATCACATGTAGCCGGATAGAAGACACCTGCGTTGAGCATGCAACCGATCTTCGCCCCAGGGCACAGTTCATGACACGCCCCGACCGCACGGGCGCTCGCAACCAATACATGGTGCACGGCCGTGTGAACCGTTGCATAGCGATTCTCCCCTTGCTCGAAGATGATCCCCGCCGCCATAAAGCACGCCTGCGTCATGATGTTGATCTCGTTAAAGGTCAGCCAATAATTGACCAATCCCCGATAGCGCTCGAACACGGTACGCGAATATCGCTCGAACAGGTCGACCAACCTGCGATCGCGCCATCCGCCATACGCATCGACGAGATGCATGGGGACATCATAGTGGTTGAGCGTCACCAAAGGCTCAATGCCATGCGCGCGGCACGTCCTAAAAACATCCTCGTAAAAGGCAAGGCCTTCTTCATTGGGCTCGGCTTCGTCTCCTTTGGGAAAAATGCGGCTCCAGGCGATCGATAAGCGCAGGCATTTAAAACCCATCTGGGCAAACAGTTCAATATCCTGCTTGTACCTATGGTAAAAATCAATGCCTTTGCGAGCGGGATAGAAGCTGTCGGGTGCCAACGCACGCGGGTCAAGGTCTCCCCGCATGACGTCCATGCGTTGATCGCCAAACGGCAGCATGTCGGAATTGGCTAAACCGCGACCGCCTTCGTTCCATCCTCCCTCGCACTGGTTTGCAGCCAGAGCCCCGCCCCATAAAAAATCTTCTCTAAACATTATGGTGTCGTCCTTTCTATCAAATTCCCGGCCCACGCTGTCGAACGCAACGGACTCGGCAAGTGCCGCGCAACAGCACAGTACCGTTGCGCGGCCAAGGGGTCGGACCGCGCAACGGCTGGGGAGCATATTTGTGCAGTAGCCTCTTATGCCTCGACGGATTCAACAGCCTCAGAATCGCCGCTCTTGGACTTCAACGGCATCTTCTCCTGTCCTTCAAATCCAAAAACCATCGCCAACGCAAACGTCACGGCACCGCCAGCAAGACACCCGATGGTGCCGGGGATGATATCCTGAGCAAACATGAGCACGTTCATCCATGGGAAACCAACGCCAGTGAAGATATAGACGTTGGCATGAAGAAGGCTTACCAGCAGACCACCGACAGCACCACCAATCATGTTCCAGGCAAGAGCTTTCTTGTCGCGAAACAGGATGCCGTAGATGATGGGCTCACTCACGCGACCGAAGGCATAGGTGATGAACAAGTTCCAGCCCGTGGCTCGATTCTCCTTGTCCTTAGCGCGCAGGCCATAGGCGAGCGCGATGGCAAGCGTGGTGTAGGCTACAACCGCGGCGCCGGGGTATAAGATGGCGTCGTAACCGTTCTGGAGCGCGGCGGGCAATATGGCGGTATAGATCGGCACGTGCATGCCGGTGGCGATGATCAGATTCCAGAATGCGCCGATAACCGCGGTCGCAGCGGGACCGGCAACAGAGGCGAGCCAAATGATGAAATCGGCCACAAGGCCCATGACAAATTGGACGGCAGGGCCGCAGAGGCACAGCGCGACCGGCAACATCACGAGCACCGTACCCACGGGTACGATCAGAACGCGCAACATATCAGGCGAGATCTTCTTAAAGAAGCGCTCAACATAGGACTGGGCCCAGGTGATCAAGATGACCGGAAGAACAGCCTGGGTGTAGTTGACGAGCTGCATGGGGATGCCGAAGACGCTGAAAGGCTTTCCGTCCTCAACAATAGCGAGCATGTCGGGGTAAATCATCACAACGGCGATGAGCAGTGCCAGCACAGGGCTCGTTTTGAACTTCTTAGCCGAACTGTAGGCAGCAAATACCGGGAAGTAATAGTACGCCGCATCGCCCACCAGGGAAAGGATCCGATACAGGTCGCTCGTTTCGGACATAAAACCGGCGCCTTCGGGCCCAAACAGAATGACGAGCATCTTGAAGATACCGGCGACACAAAAGATCGGAAGGATCGGGGTGATAGCGCCGCTCACGGCATCGAGCAGCTGATTGAAGAGGTGCTTGGGTGCCAAGCGCTCCTTCCAGCTAAGCTGAGGGCCATCGAGTTCCTCGTCAATCGATACCGTGACCTCGAATCCGCCCTGCTTACAAACCTCGTCGTAGACCTTGTCGACCGTGGGCCCGATCACCAGCTGCACCTGCCCTCCGGCGTGCACGACGCTGATGATAGACGAGATGTCCTCAAGCTTCTCATCATTCGAGAGGCTTTCATCCTTGAGGCTGAAGCGCAGGCGCGTCATGCAATGCGTAACCGAAGCCACGTTTTCCGCCCCGCCCACAGTGGAGAGAATCTGTTCTGCCACCTTTTTGTAATTTGCCATCATTGGCTCCTTTGCACAATCTTGGCTTACTGTTCGAATCGGCAAAGGTCATGCCCCGAATGGCTACGGGTTACAATCCTTTTTTGGAGATGATCCGGTTGAGATGGATCATCAGATAGAGTTCCTCCTCCTCGGAGAGCGTGGCGTCCCACGTTTCACGACAATAGGAACCGATATGCTTCACGCACTCTGCCAACTGCGGAAACTCCTCACGAAAGTTCTTGTACATCTGCATGTTGGCGCTGTTCAGCGACTCGCCGGCTTGAATGCGCTTGAACAGGTACCGCAGATGCGTGGCGAAGCGGGTGAAATCGTAGGAATCGCGGTCAACGATGATGCGAAAATCACTCTCGACGATCTCAGTGACATCTTCTAGCATATCGTCAAACTGCTTGGTGGGTTTGCTCGCGGTCTCGATGGCCTGAACAACCCGCGCATTGACGAGATTCATGGCAATGCTGGCAATCTCTTCTTTGGGAAGTCGTTCACCAAGCTCCTTTTCGAGCCTCATAACGATAAACTGCGCCGCTTTGTATTCCTTAGGATATGTCTCGCGCACTTCATAGGCGAGAGGCATCGCAATACGAAAACCCTTTTGCGCGCGCTCCACCGCAAATGACAGGTGATCGGCCATGAACAATGTCGCCTTGGTCGACAGATCATAGGGCAGCTCGTTGGCGACGATGTCCATCACCTTGGCCGTGAACATCACGATCTCAGAAGGAAGGTCGCGCATGACGTCCTGCCCTTTGGGGTCGATGTCATAAAACGTATACTCAATCTTAGAGAGCGGCAGCTCGCGGGGAAATTCTCCCCCAAACCCGACGCCCCTGCCCATGGCGATCACGTCGCGCCCCTGCCCGTCGCGGCAAAGAACGGCATTGTTGTTGAGCTTTTTAATCGCAAGCATTATTGAACCTCCTTTCGGAATTATCAAAAAGAAAAGGCATGACTGCAAATAGCCGAGCTATCGCGGTCATGCCTTACCAGTAACAATCCGTTGTATCGAGGCGCGGGCATGCCTCCCTAGAAGTAACAATCCGCGCAGCAAAGAATGATAGCCCATATCTTCGCGGGGAGCACCGTCCACAGCCGACCAACGGTAGCATATCGTCCGTGAACGGTTTTGGAAGCGTTGAAACGATTGGGAGGCCGTCTCAATCTTGCGGATCAGCCCAGGACACGGGCCATACGTGTCTTGAACTCGGACAGGAAGCGCGGAGCATCCACGGTCAGTGCCACAAGCGCGCTCTTGTCCGGATCGGACAGGCGACGCTCATCGCAGATGGTGCGACCGCGGTACTCGCCCAGCAGATCAACACGCAGGTTGCAGCCGAGCGCACCTACGAGCGTGGGGTCGATCGCCACGGCAACGGCCAGCGGATCGTGCAGCGCACAACCACCCAGGTAGGGTGCGTTCATCTCGTACGAGCCAATGTAGTGCTCGACCATGCTCGCAAATGCGCAGCCCGCCATGGTGCCCGAGCCCGTCCAGCCGGCAATGTCGCGGCGTGTGAGCACCACGCGATGCGTCACGTCCAGACCCACCATGGTGAGCTTACGGCCCGAGCGCAGCACCGCGTCGGCTGCCTCGGGGTCGCTCGCCATGTTGGCCTCGGCGCCCGCGCTCACGTTACCGGGCACGGTAAGGGCGCCGCCCATCACGACCACGCGGCCAATGGACATCATCGCCGCCGCATCGCGCTCCAGGGCGAGCGCCAGGTTGGAGAGCGGGCCAGTCGCTACGTAGACCAGATCGGGACCATAGGTGCGCGCGGCATCGATCAGATAATCGACCGCAGCGTTGCCGTCGGCCGAGGTCGCCCCCACCGGCTCGTAGGGCGACGCGGGCACGCTCGCGCCGCCGATGCCGTTCTTGCCGTGAATGAGCGCGGTGGACGCCGGCGGCGTATAGGGCTCAGTCGCCTGCAGAGGACGGTCGGCACCCAGGTACACCGGAACCTCGGGGCGACCCAGCAGATCGAGCACCGCCAGGCAATTGTGCGCCGATTGCTCGACGCGCACGTTACCAAAGCACGTGGTGATGCCCACGAGCTCCACCTCGGGGCTCGCGATGGCATAGGCCAGCGCCATCGCATCGTCAACACCCATATCCAGATCAAGGATCAGCTTCTTGATTGCCATTGTTCTACTCCGCTTCTCCGTCTTTATCGTTTAACCAAACCAATGTTCAACTTCGGCGCGCGTGGGAATCGATTGCTGAGCGCCCAGGCGCGACACCGTCACTGCCGAGGCGCGAGCACCCGCAGCCATGCACTCAAAGAGCGGCAAGCCCTCTAGGCGAGCCGCCGCCAACGCGCCGATAAACGTATCGCCGGCGGCCGTGGTATCGACTACCGTACTCGAAAGTGCCGGCATGCGCAGCAGCTCGCCGTCATCGCCGAGCGTAACCGACCCGGCGCCGCCCAACGTGATGACCGCAGCTCCGGCACCCTTGTCGAGCAGCGCATTGAGCGCGGCGACGCAACTCGCATCATCCGTGGGCAGAATGCCCGTCAGCACCTGGCACTCGGTCTCGTTGGGGCAGACCAGGTCGACCGCGGACCAGGCCTCCGCAGGCACATCGCAGGCAGGCGCCGGATTAAAGACTGTATAGAACCCGAGCTCGTGAGCGCAAACAAGCGCCTCGGCCGTCGCTACAAGGTCACATTCACCCTGGGCGATAAAGACGCTTCCGGCAGCCGGGGCAATCTTGCTGGCGTCACTATCGAGTTCATCGGCCACCAGACGCCTCAGCGCGCGGGCAACGTCCTCGCCCGCAAGCGCATGGTTGGCGCCCGGCGACAGCACGATGCGGTTGTCTCCCTCGCAGCGAATGATGGTCGCCGTTCCCGTCTCCACATCATCGCGATGCACTACAAAGTCACAGTCCACGCCGGCGTCTTGGAGCCCCGCCACGAGCGACGCGCCGAACGCGTCGCGACCGACCGCGCCGATCATGTGCGTGCAAGCGCCCATACGCGCGGCAGCTACGGCCTGATTGGCGCCCTTGCCGCCGGCGTTGGTGATAAACCCGCTGCCGCCGACGGTCTCGCCCGCACGCGGTATGCGCTCGCACGCCACCGAAAGGTCCATGTTCATGCTGCCGAACACCGCAACGATGCCGCGATCTGCCATGGAAACCTCCTCATCTGCGGGCCTTATGCCCACCGCAGCCGTCGATCGTGCACTCTCGCACCCCCTATAACTTTAGTTCACTTTGATGTGGACGCGCGCTTGAGCTTGCGCCAGCAGCAAGCATTCACAGGAGCAGGCAGCTACAATGAAGGCGTGCTGATTATTCTCGTCATTGGATGATGTTTTATGGAACAACTCTCGCAATCGGGCTCGCGCGGTCGACGCCGCACGGGCAACGAGCCGGCGCCGCACGAACGCGTGAAGGGCGAACGCCGTGCCAACGAACCGCGACGCACCGTGAGCCCCCATCGTGCTTCTGCCAACAACGCGGGCCGCGCCAACACTCCCGCCGCGGAGCAGACGCCTGCTCGCCCCAAATCCCGCTACATCCCTGCCCTTGACGGCCTGCGTACGCTCGCCGTCGTCGCGGTGGTGCTCTATCACCTTAACCTCACGTGGGCGCAGGGCGGCCTGCTTGGCGTCACGATCTTCTTTGTGCTTTCGGGCTATCTGATCACGCGCTTGCTGCTCAACGAAGTCGCTAAGACCGGACGCATCGACCTTAAGAGCTTCTGGATTCGCCGCATCCGTCGCCTGGTCCCCGCCGTGGTGACCGTCGTGGTGGTAACCTGCGCGCTGTGCACTCTCTTTAACCACGTGATGCTCACCAAGATGCGCCCCGACATCCTGCCGTCGCTGCTGTTCTTCAACAACTGGTGGCAGATTGCCCAAAACGTCTCGTACTTCAATGCTCTGGGCGACCCCTCACCGCTCACGCACTTTTGGTCGCTTGCCATCGAGGAACAGTTCTACCTGATTTGGCCGCCGCTGCTGTTTGCCATGGTATCCATGCATGTGAGCAAGCCCAACACGCGCCGCGTGGTTCTGGGCCTTGCCGCGGTATCTGCCCTCGCCATGATGGTGCTTTACAACCCTGCCGCCGACCCCAGCCGCGTGTACTACGGCACCGACACCCGCGTGTTCTCGCTGCTGCTGGGTGCCTGGATGGCCTTTATCCCCGATCGCGACCTGGCGCCGGTGCGTCTCGCTCATCGTTTGGGGCTCAATCGCCTGGCTGGCGCCGCCAAGCACGGCAAGAACGCCGAGGGCAAACCTGGCGAGAAGGCCGACGAAGCAGCCGAGACCGCCCCGGCACAGCCGAGCGCCCTCGTGCGTTTTTGGTCCTCGCCCGCATCCATCGATGTGTTGGGCGTCGTGGGTCTGGTTGGCCTTGCCGCCATGGTCGCGCTCACCAACGGCTACACCGCCTTCCAGTATCGCGGAGGCACGCTGCTGTGCTCGATCCTCACGCTCATGGTCATCGCGGCCTGCGTGCAGCCCCAGGGAATGGTTGCCCGCGCGCTATCCGCCGAGCCACTCGTGTGGGTTGGCAAGCGCTCCTACAGCATCTACCTGTGGCACTATCCGCTGCTGCTCCTCATGAACCCGGTCGCCAACATCAACGATACGCCGTGGTGGCAGTACATTTTGCAGGTGTTGTTGGTGGTCGCCGTGGCAGAGTGCTGCTATCGCTTTATCGAGACTCCGTTTAGGAAGGGCGCCTTTGGGCGCACCGTCGCCGAATTCCGCGATGGCACCACCACGCCCGCCAACTGGGCACGCACGCACATCCCTGTCTGCGCAGCCTGCGCTGTCGTGTTGGTCGTTGCACTGGGCGGCCTGATCTTTGTGCCCGAGACGTCTGCGCTGAGCGGCGAGGGCGCCGAAGTTCTGAACAA